>JAGXST010000225.1 GCA_018335555.1 Actinomycetota bacterium
GCTGTCAAGGGCGCGGACACAGGTGGGGCCCCGCCGGATCGGCGGGGCCCCACGCTGCGTGACGGCGCCAGATGCAGCGCTACGTCATGTCATGGCCGTCACCGGCCGCCACGCGCGGGCTTGCCCTTACCCGTCACGAGTTCGAACTCGGGTGAGGTCCACGTGTCCCAGTGGGCCGGGTTCGAGGCGTCGCCGGTGGCACGCAGCACCCGGAGTTCCAGCGTGTAGGCGCCGCTGGGAACCATCCGGGACTGACCGCTGCCACCCTTGGCGACGCTGCCGTCCCACGAGAACAGGTAGCGGACCACCGGCGCTTCACTGCGACCGAGGTAGTCCCGCTCGGCGACCAGGAAGCGGTCGTCGTCGCCGACCTTGCTCGCCCACAGTTCCAGCTTCTCCGGGAAGTGGCCGAAGAACGGTGCCACCGTCGGGAAGTCGCCCTGGTCCGCCCGGAACACGTGGTCGGGCTCGGCGAGTACGGGGTTGCCGTCCTCGTCGTACCTGGCCATCACCGGGTCGACCTCGACGAAGCTGGTGGCGTTCTCCCAGTACCCGAGCAACCCCATCTCGCCGACGTAGTCGCCGGCGAAGCCGAGGTAGGGAACACGCAGGGTCTGCGCGCCCTCGGTGTCAGGTGCCAGGACCACGTACCCGCCGTACTGGTGGTTGGCCGCGCCCACCTTGGGCGCGACGATGGTGAGGGTGACATCCGTCGAGGCGCCCGCGGCCACGGACACCGTGTCCGGTGCCTCGAGGTCGGCGCCGAAGAGATAGAAGCTCGGCGCGTGCGTCGCACCGGCGGTCTCGATACCCCACTCGTGCTCCACCGTATAGGTGACGTCCTCGTCGCCGCGGTTGGTCACCGTCAGCGTCGTCGTGACCGAGTCGGCGTCAGCCACCGCGATCTGTGCAGGGATCACCGCCTGGTTGGCGGTGATGGCCTGGTCGATCTGGATCAGGCCGGCTCCCTGACGGAAGGTGTGGTCCGCGAACGGCAGCCCCGGGTTGAGTGACCAAGCGGCCGGTTCGGCCGTGTTCTGCAGCCGGTCACGCACCTCGAACGGGTCGAGGTCCGGTTCCGCCTCCAGCAGCAGGGCGACCGCGCCGGCGACGTGCGGCGCCGCCATCGAGGTGCCAGACAGCGACGCGTACCCGCCCTTGGCCAACGGGTAGGTCGACACGATCAGGCCGCCGGGGGCCATCACGCTCGGCCCGAAGGCCAGTTCGACGTCCTGCCCGTAGGAGGTGAACGACGAGGCCAGGCCGCCAGTGGGGTTGGCCACGGTGACGGTCTCGTCGGTGAAGGTCAGCGTCACGGTCTCGCCGCCGTCGAGCAGACCACGCAGAGCCTCGCCGTCAGCCTTGCTGATGCCGGCGCTCCAGACGCCCTCGACACCGGCATCGCCGACGGTGCCGGCGAACAGGCCGGCGCTCTGGTTGTGGATGATGACGCCCGTCGCGCCGGCGTTCGCCGCGGCGAGGTACTTCTCGGAGAAGTTGCAGTCACCGCGGATGATCAGGGCAACCTTGCCGTCCGGGTCGCCCAGGAGCTCGTCACCCATCGTGTCGGTGCAGGCTCGGCCCAGCCAGACCAGCTCCTCGGACTCGCCCTCCGTCGGCGGGAGCTCCGCTCCGGTCATCTCCATGTAGGCGACCGGCTCGGGCAGCTGATCCACCTCGAAGGCACGTGCGTTGACGTGGGTGTTGTCGGCGCTGGCGACGCTGATGATGTCGTGTGCGTTGGCCGGGGCCGACAGCGTCCAGGTGCCGAGGCCACCGGAGTTGCCGGCCGAGTTCACGACCACGACGCCGTTGGCGGCCAGTTCGTTGCTGGCGGCGGTCGTCGGGTAGTCCTGGCCCCACGCGAACGTGGCGCCAAGAGACATGTTGACCACGTCCATGCCGTCCTCGTACGCGTCCTCGAGCGCCTCGACGATCACGGCCGAAGAGGTCGAGCCCGGGCCGAAGACCTTGTAGGCGCCGAAGGTCACGCCCGGCGCGACGCCGGTGGCGCCTTCGTCGCGGTCCTCCTGGTCGGCGCCGACGATGCCGGCGACGTGCGTGCCATGGCCCTGCGTGTCATGCGGGTCGGTGTCGGGTTCCGGCTCGGCGGGTGCGTCCGGGTCCGCGGGGTTGTACGCCTGGCCCACGTAGTCGTAGCCGTGGGTGATGCGCGAATGCGTCCCACCGTCGGCGTCGCGAAGGACGCGGTCCTCGGCGCTGGTGGCCGTGTAGCGGTTGGCGTCGTTCCCGTCACCGCCGAGGTCGGGGTGGTTGTAGTCGATGCCGGTGTCGATGATGGCGACGCTGATGCCGTCACCGGACAGTCCGAGCTCGGACTGGGCGGCGTCGGCACCGGTCATGCCCAGCGCCGTCGCCAGGTCGGGGCTGACGTCGGACGGCTCGGGACGCTCGACCAGCGCGACCGGGTAGATGGCCTTCACGCTGTCGAGCGTGCCGAGTTCGCCGGCGGCCTCGGAGTCGGCGCGGACCGTGATCCCGTTCCACAGGGTGCGGAAGTCGTTCTCCTGCTCGGCCTCGATGCCCTCGGCGCGCGCCTCGTTGCGGAAGGCGGCGCGCTCGCTGTTCTGTCGAGCGGCATTGGCGCGGGCATTGCCTGCCCGGCTCTCCGGCGGCGCGTCGAACTCGACGAACCACAGGTTGTCGACGAACTCGACCTCGCCGTTACGCTCGGCCATCTCCCATGGCGGCGTCTCGCTCGGTGCCACACGTCCATCGTCGGTGGCGCTGGCAGGCACGGCGAGTGCCGCGACCAGTGCGCCGACCAGGAACGTGGGGCCGACCAGTTTCCGGCTCCCTCTCATCCTCATCCCCTCATCAGTTCCCGGCCGGATACGTCCGACCGGACGGTTTGCGTGTGGGGAGGCTAGGCCGAAAGGACGTGAGCGCTATGGGGTGTGCGGGGCGAGCACGTCTAGTCATTGATGATGGCTGGTCACTTGACCGAGTGATCCGGAGTGATACCCCCCGTCGCTGCGGCCGGCACGTTGGCCGAACAGCGGTGCTCCTGCGGTCACCGTCGGAGCGCCCACGCGAGGCGGATCGGCAGGAGACTGCGTTCCCATCACGAAGGGCCCTACATGAGCGACAACCCGAACGTTTCCGAGCGCACGCCGACCCCGCCCGTCGATCTCGCCGAGGTCGGGAACCAACTGCTCGACGAGGCTCGCGAGTCCAGCGGTCGCTCCGCGGTGACCCTCACGCCCTCGGACGGAGGTCCGCTCAAGCAGACGCTGATCGCGTTGAGCGCCGGTACCGAGTTGGCCGAGCATCCCTCGCCGGGGCCGGCAGCCATCCACGTGCTGCAGGGGGCGGGCACGCTTCGCTTCGGTGACGAGACGGTGCACCTCACCGCGGGCCAGTGGGCGCCGCTGCCCCTGGACAAGCACGGGCTGACGGCCGACGAGGACCTCGTCGCGCTGCTGACGGTCGTGCCCAACTCCTGACCTGGTTGCACGCCACTCAGACGTGGACACGTCCCGGGTGGCTGTAGACGTTGCCGCGACCGTCCCGGACGAACCCGACCAGGGTGAGGCCGAGGCGGTCGGCGGTGCGCACGGCCAGGTCGGTCGGTGCACCGACGGCGACGACCACAGGGATCCCGGCCGCTGCCGCCTTGGCCACCAGTTCGAACCCGATCCTGCCCGAGAGCACCGCGACGGTGTCGGAGAAGTCGAGGTCACCGGCCCGGACCCGTGCGCCGATCGCGGCGTCGAGTGCGTTGTGGCGACCGACGTCCTCGCGCAGTGCCAGCAGTCGGCCGCTCGTGTCGTACAGGCCGGTGGCGTGCACGCCACCCGTCTCCGCGAACAGCGACTGCGCATCGCCGAGCAGGTCGGGCAGGGCGAGCACCCAGGCCATCGGCGGTGTGCGCGCGGGCACCCCGGACGGGAGCGGGTCGCAGCGAGCGGCCAGTTCATCGATCGATGCGCGACCGCACACCCCGCAGGACGCGGTGGCCACGGCATGCCGGTACGCGACCGACTCCAGGGCGAGCGGGTGCGGCAGCGTGACCGTCACCGTGTCCTCGGGGCGCGACAGTTGCCGTGGATCGCCGATGCGGACCGTCGCCGGCCCCTGACGCGGGTCGTAGAGCCCCTCGGTGAACAGCCAGCCGAGCGCCAGGTCGTGCTCGTCGCCGGGGCTGCGCATGGTCGTCATGACGTCGACGGGGTCCTGCTCCGGACCGCCTGCGCGGATCAGCAACGGTTCCTCGGGTGCGAGGCGGTCGCGGTCGTCGCGGACCGAGACGCCGTCCGCCGCGTGGTGGAACCTGCGCACGGGCACGAGATCCGCAGCGGCGCGGGCGACCTCCGCCTCGAGGTCCCGCACGTCCGCCGGGGTGTCGAGGTCGAGCAGCGTCGCCGCGGTGCGGTCGTACTCGCCCCACGTCGCCGCGGGCAGTACCTCGATGTCGAGGTGGTCGAACACGGCGTGGGCGCGGCGCTCGCCAGCGTCGAACGCAGCCCGCAGGGGGCCTTCGGCCCGGCGTCGGTAGGCGCCGAGCAGCGGATGCCCCCGTCCCGCTGCGTCGCCGAGCACGACCGCGTCGACATCGGTCACCGCGAGTCGCATGGTGAGGCGGCGCAGGACGACCGGGGCCAGCCGGGGGTGGTCGCCCGCCACCACCACGACCACATCCGTGTCGGCGGCTGCCAACGCCGTCACGATCCCGCCGAGCGGCCCTTCACCCGGTGCCTCGTCGACGACCACGCGGGGGTTGCCCGGCAGCGGCGGGAGCGGACCGGCCTCGGCGACCACCACCGTCACGGATGAGCCGGCCGCGGCGACCGCATCGACGGCGAGCGCGAGCAACGGCTGTCCGGCGACGTCGAGGAACCGCTTGTCCCGGCCCATGCGGCGCGAGCGCCCACCCGCGAGAACGGCCCCCGACACCGACAGGGTCCGGCCAGGCTCTCCGCCTCGCTCCATGCGTTCCCTCTGGCGCCGACGTCGCGGATCCCGGCACGGTACTCGGCGTGGATGCCGCCCCGACGGGGTCGGCCGACCCGCCGATAGCCTCGGACGCATGACTGCTCACGAACCGTCCGACATCCGCGCCTATCTCGAGATCCGCACCGCCGCCCCCAGTGGCTGGTCGCCGGATGCCCGCAGCCTGCTGGTCTCGTCCGACCTGCCCGGCAGTGCGCAGGTGCACCGGCTCGACCTCGACGGGACGGCCCTGCCCGTCGCTGCCGAGGACCTGGTCGCGGTTACCCGGTTCGCCGAACCGATCGGCGCGGGCTACCTGCCGGCCGACCCGACGGGGGGCGACGCACACCGCCTGCTGCTCGCGACCGACCGGGGCGGCAACGAGCGTCACCAGTTGTTCGCCGCGGTGCACGACCCGGCGCAGCCGTACGGCGGCCCCGACGACCTCGAACCGCTGGTCGTCGACGACGAGCACATCCACCGCCCTGGCGGGGTCACCCGCGACGGTCGGTTGCTGGCCTATGCGACCAACCGCGGTGACGGCGTCGCGTTCGACACCTGGGTCCGTGACCTGAACGACGGCAGCGAGCGGTGCGTGTTCGCGACCGGTGGCTGGACCGGGCCGGGCGGGTTCTCGCCCGACGGGCGCTGGTTGGCCGTCGCAGAGATGACGACGCGACCGGGCGACAACGTCGTGCACCTCGTCGACCTCGAGCGGGTCGGCGACACGCCGCTGACGGCCGGTGACGACGGCGTGATCGAGTTGGCCTCCCACCCCGAGCGCGAGTCGAGCGTCGGTACCCCGTCATGGCTGCCCGACAGCTCCGCGTTCTTCTTCGCCACCGACGTCGGTCGCGACCACAGCGCTATCGCCCGGGGAACCCCCGACGGTTCGTTCGACATCGTGATCGAGACCGGCTGGGACACCGGCTGCGGCATCGACTGGTCGGGCCGACACCTGTTGGTGGTGTGGAACGACGACGGCCGCACCCGTGCGCAACTGCGTGACCCGGTCAGCCTCGAGGTGACCGACGAGGTGCCCCTGCCCGGGGAGGGTGTCGCCGGGGGCTTCCGCTTCACCCGCGACGGCCGGTACCTCGTCTTTGCGTTCTCGTCGGCCACGGTGCCCGGTGACGTGTGGCGCTACGACACCGTCGACCGCGACCTGCAACGCGTCACGGTCTCGCCGTGCGAGGTCGACCCGGCCTCGTTCGTCGAACCCGACCTGGTCCGCTTCCCCTCGTTCGACGGTCTCGAGGTGCCGGCCTTCGTGTACCGGCCGCCGCGTGACGCGTCGCGCGGTCCGGCCCCGGTCGTGGTCATGATCCACGGCGGGCCAGAGAGCCAGTACCGGCCGAGCTTCACGGGCCTGACCCAGTACCTCCTCGCCCAGGGCTTCGCGGTCGTCGCCCCCAACGTGCGCGGCTCGACCGGTTACGGCCGCCGCTACCAGCACCTCGACGACGTCGAGCGCCGCCTCGACTCGGTCGCCGACCTGGCCGCGCTCCACGACTGGCTCGCGGTGCAGCCCGACCTCGACGCGTCGCGGGCTGCGCTCTACGGCGGCTCGTACGGCGGCTACATGACGCTGATGGGGCTGGTGATGCAGCCGGAGCGCTGGGCCGCCGGCGTCGACATCGTCGGGATGTCGAACCTGGTCACGTTCCTCGAGAACACCTCGGCGTGGCGGCGTGCCTTCCGCGAGCGCGAGTACGGCTCGCTCGAGCACGACCGCGACGTGCTGATCGAGGCATCACCGATCACCCACGTCGAG
>JAGXST010000226.1 GCA_018335555.1 Actinomycetota bacterium
CGCGTCGTCCTCGACGCCGTCCTCGCGGCCGACGAGTCGTCGCTGACCGGCGAGACGGCCGCCGTGACGAAGCGCGCCGGCGCCGTCGTCACACCCGACACCCCGGTCGCCGACCGCACCAACATGCTGTGGATGAACACCACCGTGGTCCGCGGGCGTGGTGAGCTGGTCGTGACCGGCACCGGCATGGACACCCGCATCGGCGAGGTCGCGCAACTGCTCGCCGATGCGCCCCACCGCAGGACGCCGCTGCAGCGCCAGATCGACGACCTCGCGCGTCGGCTCGCGCTGGTCGCGCTGGTCGCCGTGGTCGCCGTCTTCTCGATCGCGATGCTGCGTGGCGACACGCTCACGACCGCGGCCCTCGACGCGATCGCCCTGGCCATCGCGGCGATCCCCGAGGGCCTCCCGGCCGTGGTCACCATCACGCTGGCGCTCGGCACGGGCGCGATGGCGCGCGAGAACGCCATCGTAAAGCGGCTCACCTCCGTGGAGACCCTGGGGTCCACCCAGGTGATCTGCACCGACAAGACGGGCACGCTGACCCGCAACGAGATGACGGTCCGGGCCGTCGTGGTCGGCGACACCCGGCACGAGGTCGGTGGCGAGGGCTACGGGCCGAGCGGATCGATCCAACCCCCACTGCCCGACCTGACCCGCGGCATGCAGGCGATGGTGCTGTGCAACGACGCCGTCGTCCGCGACGGCGAGGTCGTGGGTGACCCGACCGAGGCGGCGCTGGTCGTCCTGGCCACCAAGGCCGGTCTCGACGTCGAGGAGGTGCGTCGTGGCCGTCGTCGGCTCGGCGAGGTGCCCTTCGACGCGGCCACGAAGCTGATGGCGACCCTCCACGCGGCCGAGGGCGGGCGACCCGGCACGCTGGTCGCGGTCAAGGGCGCACCCGACGTCGTCCTGCGCCGCTGTGGCCGCGTCGCCACGGCGGACGGGCCCGCGGCGCTCGACGACGGCCGACGTGATGCCATCGACCGGCAGATCTCCGCGCTCGCCTCGGAGGGGCTGCGCACGTTGGCGATCGCCACGCGCGAACTCGACCGTGCCCCGGACCGGGTCGACGACCCCGAGGCCGAGCTCGATGGGCTGACGTTCGAATTCCTGGTCGGCATCGTGGACCCGCCCCGCGAAGGGGTCGCCGACGCCATCCGCCTGGCCCACCGCGCGGGGATCCGCGTCATGATGGTCACCGGCGACCACCCGGACACCGCTGCCGCCATCGCCCACGAGATCGGCATCCGCGGCGACGTGGCCACCGGTGCCGACCTCGACGCACTCGACGACGACGCCTTGGCGACCCGGGTCGAGCAACTCGGTGTCTGTGCCCGCGTCGCGCCCGAACACAAGGTGCGCCTGGTGTCGGCGCTGCAGGCCAACGGTCGCACCACCGCGATGACCGGCGACGGCGTCAACGACGCCCCCGCTCTCAAGCGGGCCGACATCGGCGTCGCCATGGGGATCGCCGGCACCGAGGTGACCAAGGAGGCCGGCGACCTCGTCCTCGCCGACGACGACTTCTCGACCATCGTCACCGCCGTGGAGCGCGGGCGCGGCATCTACGACAATATCGTGTCGTTCGTCCGGTTCCAGCTCGCGACCAACATCGGCGCCATCATCGCGATCCTCGGCGCGCGACTCGTCGGCCTGCCCGCGCCGTTCACGCCGATCCAGGTCCTGTGGGTCAACCTGATCATGGACGGTCCGCCGGCGCTTGCCCTGGGGGCCGACCCCGTGGCGCCCGACGTGATGGAACGCCGCCCGCGCGATCCGGACGCGTCGATCCTCGACGGGGCACGGCTGCGCCGCCTGCTGCTCACCGGCGCGGTCATGGGTGTCGGCACCATCACGTTGTTCCGGTGGGCGCTCGACACCGGCGACCGGGCGTTCGCGACCACCCTCGCCTTCACGACCTTCGTGCTGTTCCAGTTCTTCAACGCGGTCAACGCCCGGCTCGAGTTCGACAGCGTCTTCACCCGCCACACCCTGCGCAACGGCAAGCTGTGGGGTGCACTCGCCGTCGTCCTCGGCCTCCAGGTGCTGGCGGTGCAGGTGCCGGCGGTCGGCGGGCTCGTCGACGTCGTACCGCTCGGCTGGCGGGACTGGTTGCTGGCCGCGGGCGTCGCCAGCTCGCTCCTGGTCGTCGAGGAGGTCCGCAAGGCGGTCTGGCGTGCGCGCCACTGACCGGCGTCACGCACGTGGGTGGCGGACGAGGGTGGCGGACGTCGGTCAGGCGACCCGGGGGTCGCCGCCGTCGTCGGCGACGTAGGGCAGCCCCTCGCGTGCCCAGGCCTGCATGCCACCTTCGAGGTTCTCGACCTCGAAGCCGGCGCGCTTCATCGCGTCGGTGACCGCACCGCTGCGGTTGCCCGAACGGCAGACCGCGACGAACTCGTGGTCGCCGGCCAACTCGTCGATGCGCGCGTTGAGCTCACCCATGGGGATGTGCATTGCGCCCTCGATGTGTCCCACCTGCCACTCGTCCGGCTCGCGGACGTCGAGGAAGCGGACCTGGTCGCGGCGTTCGTAGGCGGTCTTCGGATCCACGGGTGCTCCATGTGCTGCGCCGGGGCGGTGAATCTAGACGGCCGCGTCAGCTACTGCGCAGCAGCAGGGCCTCGAACTCGTCGGCGTCCTCGCCGAGAGCGGGGTCCTGGGCGCAGTAGCGGATGCCTGCGGTCAACAGCCGCAGGCGCGCCCGGTGGATGGCGCGCTCGACCGCGGTCAGTTGCGCGACCACGTCGCGACAGTCACGCTCGTCGGCGAGCATGGCCTGGATTCCGCGGAGCTGTCCTTCGGCACGCGCGATGCGGCGTTGCACGTCCTGGGTGATCGGGGCGGGGATCTGCATCGGGCGTCTCCATCCGTACAGCGCGACCGGCTGCTATACCTGGCAGGGTATGCCTAGAGTCAAGTCCGTCGACAGGAGAATGACCATGGACGCTTACACGCTGCACACCCGGGTCACGGCCGACCCGGCCGAGGCGGAACAACAGGTCCGGGCGGCGCTCGCCGACGAAGGCTTCGGCATCCTGACCGAGATCGACGTGCAGGCCACGTTGAAGGGCAAGCTCGACGTGGACATGCCGGCGTACAAGATCCTCGGGGCCTGCAACCCCGGGCTCGCCCACCAGGCCATCGGGGTCGACCCCGACATCGGCGCGATGCTGCCGTGCAACGTCGTGGTCCGCGCGCACCCCGAGGGCGGCAGCGAGATCGTCGCCGCCGACCCCGACACGATGCTCGGCGTCTCGCCCCAGGCCGACGGACTGCGCGGCATCGCCAGCGACGCCCGGGAGCGCATCCAGCGCGCCCTGTCGTCGCTCGGTGGTAGCTGAGGTTCCTACGCGCCGAACCGGCGCAGCCGCAGCGAGTTGGTGACCACCGAGACGCTCGAGAACGCCATCGCCGCACCGGCGATCATCGGGTCGAGCAGGCCGAGGGCGGCCACCGGGATCGCGGCGGTGTTGTAGGCGAAGGCCCAGAACAGGTTCTGCCGGATCGTGCGGTGGGTCCGGCGGGCCAGGCCGATTGCGGTCGCGACGCCGGCCAGGTCGCCGCGCATCAAGGTCAGATCGCTCGACTCGATCGCCACGTCGGTGCCCGTCCCGATCGCGATGCCGAGGTCGGCCTGGACCAGCGCCGGTGCGTCGTTGACACCGTCGCCGACCATCGCGACGCGTTCCCCGGCCGCCTGCAGGCGTTCGACCTCGGCCTGCTTGTCCTGCGGCAGGACCTCGGCCAGCACGCGAATCTCCACCCGGGGCCCACCATCCCGGCCGATGCCGACCTGGGCGGCGATCGCCTCGGCGGTGCGCTGGTTGTCGCCGGTGATCATCGCCACCTGCAACCCGAGTTCGTGCAGACGCGCGATGGCCTCCGCGGCGCCGTCCTTGAGCGTGTCGGCAACCGCGAGGACCCCGCGGACCTCGCCGTCCCAGCCGGCGAAGACCGCCGTCCGCCCGGCACCCTCGAGGCGTTCCGCCTCGGACTCGAGGTCCGTAGGCAGCAGCAGCCCGGCCTCGGCCATGAGCTTGCGCGACCCCACTGCGACCGTGACATCGTCCACGCGGCCCTGCACGCCCTGGCCCGCCACCGAGTTGAAATCGGTGACAGTCGGCAGCGCGGTGCCGCTGCGCGCGGCGGCGGCGTCGGCGATGGCGCGGCCGACCGGGTGTTCCGAGTCGGCCTCGACGGCGCCGGCGCGGCGCAGCAGGGTCTGTTCGTCGTGCGTTGCGACCACGTCGGTCAGCGTCATCTGGCCGCGGGTGAGCGTGCCGGTCTTGTCGAAGACGATCGTCGAGATGTCGCGGGTGCGTTCGAGCACCTCCATCGACTTGATCAGGATGCCGAGCTGGGCGCCGCGCCCGGTCCCCGTCATCGTCGCCATCGGCGTGGCCAGTCCCAGGGCGCAGGGGCAGGCGATGATGAGCACGGCGACGGCGGCCAACAGCGCCGCGCCGACGTCGCCTGCCACGACCGTCCAGACCGCGAAGGTCGCGATCGCGATCCCGACCACGACGGGCACGAACACCGCCGAGACGCGGTCGGCCAGCCGTTGCAGGTCCGACTTGCCCGCCTGCGCGTCCTCGACCATCCGCACGATCTGTGCCAGCGCGGTGTCCGCGCCGATGGCCGTGGCCCGCACCGTCAGCGCGCCAGAGGTGTTGATGGTCGCGCCGGCCACGCGCATGCCCGGGGTCTTGTCGACCGGCATCGACTCGCCGGTCAGCATCGACTCGTCCACGGCGGACACGCCGTCGGCGACCTCGCCGTCGACCGGGATCTTCTCGCCGGGGCGGACCTTGAGCAGGTCCCCGACCACGACCTCGTCGACCGGCACGAGCTGCTCGGTCCCGTCACGGATCACCCGCGCCTGCTTGGCGCCGAGCTCGAGCAGCGAGCGGATGGCACGGCCGGCGTTGCCCTTGGCGCGGGCCTCGAGATAGCGACCCAGGACGATGAACGCGATGATGACGACCTGGGCCTCGTAGTACAGCTCGTGGCCGCCGGTGACCAGTTGCCAGGTCGAGAACAGGTAGGCCGCCATGGTGCCCATCGCGATGAGGGTGTCCATGTTGGCGGTCCGGTGGCGGGCACGGCGTACGGCCTCGCGCAGGAACGGCCACCCGATGTAGAACTGGACCGGCGTCGCCACGGCGAACATCGTCCAGCGCATCACCGGGTTCATCACGGCGAAGTCGTGGTAGAGCATCGTCGAGAGCAGGAACAGCGCGGGCGGGGTCACCAACGCCAGCCGGCGGCCCCACAGCCGCCGGTGCCTGGCCTCCTCGCGGTCGGCACGTTCGGCGCGTTCCTCGGGGGAGGGGCCGCTGGGCCTGCCCGGGGCGGACGCCGCCGCCTCTGCCACGCCGTAGCCCGCGGTCTCGATGACCTGCCGCCACACGGTGGAATCGGCGTCCGGTGCGGCCGTCACCCGGGCGACGCCGGTGGCGTAGTTGACCTCGGCCGCGAGGACCCCGGGCTGCTTCTCCAGCGCCCGTTGCACCCGGGCCGAGCAGGAGCCGCAGGTCATGCCGGTGACCTGGAGTTGGTGTTCGGCGTCGCCCGCCGCCGGGGCCGGGTCGGGCTCGGGAAGCACCAGCGTGTAGCCGGTCTTCTCGACGGCGGCGCGCAGGTGGTCGAGGTCGACGGCCTCGTCGAGGGACAGCCGCGCGCTCCCGGTGACGAAGTTCACGTCGACCGCGCTGACGCCGGGTTGCTTCTCGAGCGCGCGCTGGATCCGGGCGGCGCACGAGCCGCACGTCATGCCCTCGACCGGGAGGTCCACCTGTCGGACGGTTCCGGTGTCCACTGCCTGCTCCTCGCGTGCGCTGTTCATGACTTGACCAGCCGTTCGATGGCCTTGGTGGCCTCGGTGACCATCTCGCGGGCTTGCTCGGCGTCACCGGCGGCGGCGGCGTTGGCCACGCAGTGACCGACGTGCTCGTCGAGCAGGCCGATGGCGACGTTCTGCAACGCGCCGTTCACGGCCGCGATCTGCTGCAGGATGTCGATGCAGTAGACGTCCTCGTCGATCATCCGCTGCAGCCCGCGGACCTGGCCCTCGATGCGGCGCAGCCGGCCGAGGTACTGCTCCTTGGTCATGGTGTACCCGCGCACGCGGTCCTCGCTCTCGTTCGTCGACCCGACGGAGATACTGTACAGGGGTATCCCATACGCGTCATCACCAGGTGGTGCGCTCGCAGTCGGCGCAGTCGGCGTGGTCGGCCGGTTCGATCTGCACGGTGGCGTGCTCGATGCCGTGCCGGTCGCGCAACAGGCGCCGTGCGGCGTCGAGCACCTCGTGGCCGCCCGCGTCCGGCACGAGGCGCAGGTGGACCGATGCCACCTCCATGCCGGAGGTCAGGGTCCACACGTGGAGGTCGTGGACCGACGCCACACCGCCGAGGTCGAGCAGTTCGTCGCGTACGGCATCCATGTCGAGGTGGGATGGGGCCGACTGCAACAGGATGCGCAGCGCCTTGCGGCCCAGCCGCCAGGCCCGCGGCAGGACGAAGAACCCGATCGCGAGGGCGAACAGGGGGTCGGCCCGTCGGAAGCCGGTCGCCAACGACACCAGGGCCGAGATCACCACGCCGACCGAGGCGAGCAGGTCTGCGAGCACCTCGAGGTAGGCGCCTTCGACGTTCACCGACTCGCGCGCCCCGGGGCGCAGCAGGCGGAACGCGACGACGTTCACGAGCAGGCCGACCGCCCCGACGACCAGGACCGGTCCGGCGAGCACCTCCGGCGGATCGAGCAGACGCTGGACGGACTCCCACACGATGTAGACCGCCACGGCCGCCAGCAGCAGCGCGTTGGCGAGCGCGGCCAGGATCTCGAGCCGGTACAGCCCGAAGCTGCGTTGGGGGTCCTGGCGGCTGCCGCCGGCGACCTGGATCGCGGCCAGCGCCATCCCGATGCCGACGACGTCGGTGAACATGTGGCCCGCGTCCGAGAGCAGGGCCAGCGAGTTGGTCATCAGCCCGCCGACCAACTCCACGACGAAGAACGTGCCGACCAGGGCGAGTGCGATGGCGAGGCGGCGGGTGTAGGCGGCGCCGGCGTGGCGTGCGACCGCGGCTGAACCGTGGTCGTGCCCGTCACCCATCACGGGCCCCCGGCGTCGGCGTTCGTGCGAACCGGGCGAGTGTCCGCAGCGCTCGATGGCGGTGTCAAACGGGTGCCGTGCCAAGATGCCTGCCCCACGACGAGGAGGGCCGGGTGACGGGTGCGTTGCAGGGGTTGCGGGTGGTCGAACTGGGCGGGATCGGTCCCGCCCCGCACGCGGCCATGCTGCTGGCCGATCTCGGTGCCGACGTCGTGCGGATCGAACGGCCCGCCGGTGGACTGACGCTCGGTGATCCGGCCCGTGACGTGGTGCTGCGTGGTCGCCGGTCCGTCCACGCCGACCTGCGCGACCCCGACGACCTCGCCGACGTGCTCGCGCTGCTCGACGCGGCCGACGTGATCATCGACCCGTTCCGGCCCGGCGTGACCGACCGGCTCGGCCTGGGCCCCGACGCCCTCACCGAACGCAACCCGCGGTTGGTGTACGCCCGGATGACCGGCTGGGGTGCCGACGGTCCGCTGTCGCAGCGCGCCGGCCACGACCTCAACTACCTGTCGCTGACCGGGGTCCTGCACGCCATCGGGTCCGACGAACAGCCGTCCGTCCCGCTCAATGTCGTCGGTGACTACGGCGGCGGCTCGCTCTACCTCGTGGTCGGGGTGCTCGCAGCCCTGTTCGAGCGGGAACGCTCGGAACGGGGGCAGGTGGTCGACGCGGCGATCGTCGACGGCGTGGTCAGCCTCGCCCAGCTCATCTGGTCCATGCGGGGGCAGGGGCTGTGGCAGGACCGACGCCGGTCGAACCTGCTCGACGGTGGGGCGCCGTTCTACGACACCTACGCGTGTGCCGACGGCGGCCACGTCGCCGTCGGCGCCATCGAGCCGCAGTTCTACGCCGCCCTGCTCGAGGGGCTCGGCCTCGCCGACGAGGACCTGCCGGGACAGTTCGACCTCGCCGGCTGGCCGCGTCTGCGCGCCCGCCTCGTCGAGGTGTTCGCCGCTCGGACCCGCGACGAGTGGGCCGAGGTGTTCGCCGGCACCGACGCGTGCGTCACACCGGTGCTGACCTTCGACGAGGCCCCCGGGCATCCCCATCTCGCGGCCCGCGGCGCGATCGTCGAGGTCGACGGTCTGCGCCAGGCGGCACCGGCGCCGCGCCTGTCACGCACGCCGGCGACGGCCGGCTCCCCGCCGTCGCCGGGCAGCACCGAGCTCGATGCGCTCCGCCGCGAATGGCAGTCCTGAGCCGGCGCCGGTGCGACGTCAGCGCGGCGGCAGGACCCGCAGGTCACGCAGGACCTGTTCGAACACCGGCAGGTAGCGGTCGGCGAGCTCGACCCGGGTCGCGGCGTTGACCAGGTACATGCGCGTCGCGTCGACCGCGAGCAGCGCCTGCAGTTGCGCGAACGCCATGCCCGGCTGCGGCTCCCACTCGTAGGTGGTGACCGCCACGTCCGCGAAGCTCGAGTTGGTGTACAGGTCCGTGCCGAGCAGTCGGAAGCCCTCGTAGCCCGCCTCGAGCTGGTTGCGTGCGCGCGTCACGAACTCCTCGAACCAGGCCGCGCCGGTCCCTTCGGGTTCGCCGAGCGTGAAGCTCATGGTCGGCTGGTAGTCGTCGAGGTCGGGGACGGCCGGCGCGTAGAAGCGGATCTGGTTGGGGGCCACCTGTTCGACCGCCCAGTCGTCGGGGACGAGCAGGGACAGCATCAGCTCCGGGTGGGCGAAGCTGGCCTGGTTGGTGGCCATGGTGGCTCCCGCGGAGGACTGGGTGGTCATAGCAGCACGAACCTCGCCGTCGTGACCGCGTGCTCGTAGCCGGGAACGTATTCGTCCTGACGGTCGGCCGGTGCGAGTCCGGTGATCGAGAACACGACGTCGGCGGCCTGGGCGAAGGCCTCGAGGCGGACCACCTCGACGTCGATGTCGTCCTGGGCGTAGCGCAGCAGCTGCATACGGACGTCGAGGCCGTCGACCTCGAGGTCACGCCGCCACACGGTCTCGCGTCCCGGGAGGCCGGCCGACTCGTCGGCGAGGCGCTGCCAGGCCGTCTCGTCGCCGTCGGGCACCGCCGAGGCTCGCACGAGCACGCGGCCGCCGAGCGGGTCGTCCTCGTCGAGGTCGTCGGCGTACATCGCCGCGTTGACCTCGGGGGACTCGCTGGCCTCCTCGAAGCCGACCGGCAGCTCCAGCGACACCTTGGTGTGCCACGAGAAGAAATGGATACGACTGGGGGTCTGCACGCTCATCAGAACTTCAGCCCTGCCTTCTTGCGCTCCTTGGCGAGGTGTTCCTTCTGCGCATCGGTGCGCGTGACCTCGAAGGCGCGCAGTTGACCACCCTGGACGATGATGTCGGTGAGCTTGGGACCGAACGCCTGGCGGGCGGCGCGCATGACGCCCTCGTCGAACTCGAGGAATTGCCAGTTGTCCTTGTTGGCGTGCCAGCGCTTGTCGAGGATCTCCTGGACGCGTTCGCGCTTGATGCCGCTGTTGCCCTGGGTCTCCTTCTTGCTGTTGTAGGCCTCGAAGTCCTTGAAGTAGGCCGCGTGGCCCGCGTCGTTCTTCTGCTTCGCGAGTACCGGATCGATGATCGGGATGCGTTCGACGGCGGGCGAGTTGCGGTTGATCTCCTCCTTCTTGTCGAGGAAGAGTGAGACGATCTCGTGCTCGATCGCCAGGCCGAGTTCGTAGAAGTCGACCTCGAGTTCGAGCCCGATGTCGCCGCCGACGCCCAATGCCGCCGCGAGCTTGCCCTTGAGCTTGAGCTTGCCCTTGCGGAACTCGAAGCCGCCCTCGACCTCGCCGCCGGCCCCGGCCCGCACGCCGATCTCGCCGGATGCGGCGAAGATCTTGCGACCGCCGATGCTGAACTCGGTCTTGCCCTTGGCGCTGGCCTTGACCCCGGCGAACGCCTCGGCCTTCCCGGTGATCTCGACGCCGGTCAGATCGATCTTGAACACGCCCTTGGCTTCGGCCTGTGCACCGGCCATGGCCGAACCCTCGATCGCGGCCTTGGCCTCGGCGGGGCCGAGCTTGACGGTGACGGCGGCTTCGCCCTCGACCTTCGCGCCCGCGAAGGCGGAGGCCTCGAACTCCGCGTACACGTGGGTGATGCCGACGTCGAGGGTGGCCTTGAACTTGGCCATCGCACCGGCGAACGCCGACAGTTGGGCCGAGATGGCGGCCGAGAACGGACCGAGCCCGGCCTCGAGCTTGCCCTGCAGGCTGCCCTCGACCCCCGCCTGGGCGCCGCCCTCGACGACGGCCTTGAGCGCGTTGTACAGGTCGGCGCTGACCTTGACGCTGGCGTTGAGCGTGGTCTCGGCCCCGGCCTTGCCCTTCGCCGATCCCTCGGCACCGGCCTTCAGCGCACCCCGTTCGATCGAGGCCTTGGCGCTGGCCTCGCCGAAGGCGCCCGCCCTGGCCATCAGCTCGACGGCCTTCTCGATCTCGCTCGCGGAGTACTTCGAGATCGTCTTGCACGCCGCTTCGGCGCCCTTGAAACCCTCGACCTTCGTCTCCGTCTTCGTGTGCGTGGTGCCGTCGAAGACGTCGGACGAGGACTCCTTCGTGACAGGCTCGGAGGACTGGGTCTTGTTCTCGATGGTCTTGGTCGTGCCGCTCTCGGTGTGCTCGACCGTCTCCTTGCGCTGGATCGTCTCCGAGCCGCCGCCCTGCTGGACGACGTGGGTCAGTTCGTGCGCGAGCAGTTCCTGACCGCCGGTGTCGCCCCCGAACTCGCCGGCGCCGAAGAAGATGTCCTGGCCGACGGTGAAGGCACGGGCCTGCACGGCGTCGTTGAGTTGCGCCGAGCGGGCGTCGGTGTGGATCCGTACACCCGAGAAGTCGGCGCCGCCGAACGCCTCCTCCATGCCTGACCGGAGGGTGTCCGGGAGCGCGCTGCCTCCGCCCTGCGCGCCCTGGATCGCCTGCTCGTCCCCGGGCGCGACGGTGCCACCGTCACCGGCGGCCTTGCGCTGGATGTCGCCGGGGGCGGCGGCCGCGGCGAGGGCCGACATGTCCGAGTTGCGCACCGACGCCACGACCCGACGCGCCACGTCGTCGGCCTCGCGCTCGTAGGGGTCACCGGCCGCGCCGACGCGCATCTTCGCCTGGGCGCCCGCGATCAGCGTCGCCACCGCCGCGTTGCCGGCGCTGCCCTGCAGCGCCAGCACCTCGGGGGGGACGCCCGAGGCATCCGTGCCGGTCGCCGGGGCGCCGGAGCGCGGGCGAAGATCGTGCGTGGACTCCGACATGCCCTGACCTCTCCCGCGGCATGCGGCCCGTTCGAGGAGGCAGGAAGGTGGCTCCTCGGCGGACCATCGCACGAAATCTAGTTGGTCCGGGCGGCGCGGGACGGGGTTTCGAAGAAGCAATCTTCGGCACCTGGCGGCCTCGACGGGCCCGCGGGACGGTCCTGTGCACAGGCGTCAGTCGGCCGATTCCGGGGTCGACTTAAGCGGTTTTTTCGTCGGCCGGACAGAAGCATCCCAGAGGGCTATCCCGGCATGGTTCGTCGGCCGACAGGGGCCATGCACGCGCATAGTCGGCGCGGGTGGTATTGGCCAAATACGGCAAATTCGGTGGTATTTGCCGCGGGAACCAGTCACGATGCCGTTCCGGTCGGGATGCGACTACCAACCAAAGTCATCCACCCGAACCGGTGTCCAAGGAGGGACCAAATGCCTAAGCAGACCACCGCGCGAGTCACGCGCAAGTGGTGAGGCCCTCGGCCGCAACCCGCTACCCAAGGAGCATCACCATGAAGAACAAGGCCATTCGCGCGTACCTGGCGCTCGCCGCTCTGTCCGCCGTCGTCTCCGTCTTCGGGGCCGTCTGGAAGTGGACCTGATCGGTCGCTAGCGACCGATGGTCGTTAGCGACTGATACCGGTGGCGGGACCCCAGTGGTCCCGCCACTAGGTGAGGGAGGGGTGAGAGCCATGACGGGGAGGCAGTCATCCAAGGCCGTCGAGTTGCTCGTCGCGGTCGTCTCCCTCGCTGGACTCGGCACGATCTTCCTCACCGACGCACTCCTGGACTGGCAGATGCCGCGGGGGGTGTCGCTGGCGGGCGTTTTCGTCTTCTTCCTGCTCTATCTGATCGCAGACATCAATCCGATTCGACTCCTCAACAGGGCTGACGCTGGGGAGTTCACTACGTCGGCGACGTTCGCCTACGCGCTCCTGCTGCTGGCGCCCTTCCCTGTCGCGCTGGTGGCCATCGCGACTGGCACACTCTGCGCCGAGCGTCGCCCCGGGGCCAAGAAGCCTTGGGTCCGCACATTGTTCAATGTCGGCCAGGTCCTGCTGTCATACGCTGCGGCCGGGGCGGTTCTCCACGGTCTCGGGGCATCCCAGGTCGCCGAACGGTTCGCCGGCAACGCCAGCCAGGGCCAGGTGGACGTCGCCGTCCTCGCGCTCATCCCAGCCGGGCTGGCGATGTACCTCACCAATGTCTTGCTGATCACCCTCGTCATCACGGTGGACCAGCGCATCTCGTTGTGGGCCCTGCTTCGGCAGGGTCTCGGCGTGCGTGACGTACTCAGCCACCTGCTGCTCCTCGGGCTCGCCCCCGTCTTCGTTCTGGTCTGGTTGCACAACTGGCTGTTGACGCCGATGCTCCTCATCGCTGTCTACGCCACATATCGTGCCACCCAGAATGCCGTCGCTGGAAGCCACGATTCCAGGCATGACGTGCTCACCGGCCTTCCAAACCGGCGCTTGCTCGATGAGCGCCTGGCTGAACTGACGTCGGTGCGTGACGGGAAGAACGCCTTCGCGTCCATGCTCATGGACCTCGACCGGTTCAAGACGATCAACGACGTCATGGGCCACCACGTCGGTGACCAGTTGCTCATCGCGGCCGCGGAACGACTTCGCTCGATCGACGGCGTCGACACGGTCGCACGCGTCGGGGGCGACGAATTCGCTTTCATCGTGCGACTCGATGACGACGAGGCCCTCCTCGCCATGGCGACCCAGATCGTGGAAGCCATCACCGCGCCGTACGAGATCCAGGACGTCCCGCTGCAGGTTGGCGCGAGCCTCGGCATCGCCCGGTTCCCCCTGCACGGCCACGACGCACCGAGTCTGATGCGCCGCGCCGATTCAGCGATGTACCTGGCCAAGCGCACCGGGACCGGTGTCCGGTTCGCCAGTCCGATTGTCACCACGTACGACGACGAGCCGGGTGACGACCCCGGGCGAAACTCACTGCTCGGTGACGTCGAGGCAGCCCTGGCGCTCGGGCAGTTCCGCCTCGATCACCAGCCTCAGGTCGACATGGTTTCTGGCCGGGTCAGAGGCATCGAGGCGCTGCTCCGCTGGGACCATCCTGAACATGGGGCGGTCCCGCCGGCGCGGTTTGTTCCGGCCATCGAGCACACCGAGCTGTACTCGGCGCTGACCCGACATGTCCTGCACCTGGCGCTGGACGATCAGCGGACCCTGGCTGCCGCCGGTTTCGATCTGCCAGTGTCCGTCAACATCTCTGCTCGCGACCTGCTTGACATGCGGCTCGCCCGGGACATCGCCGATCTGCTCGCAGACGCTGGCGTCAGGCATGACAGGCTGACGCTGGAGATCACCGAGAACGCGCTGGTCGTCGACCTCGAGCGGGCCCAACAGGTCGTATCCGAACTCACCGAACTCGGTATCGGGCTCGCGCTCGACGACTTCGGCACCGGCTACGCCTCGCTCGGCACGCTGCGCGACCTGCCCGTTGCGGAACTCAAGATCGACCGCAGCTTCGTGGCAGCCATGGGAGTCCCGTCGGGGTCCAGCATCGTCGGGGCGATCGTGGGTCTCGCACACGAACTCGGCCTGCACGTCGTCGCCGAGGGCATCGAGACCCAGGAGCAGTTCGATGCGCTGCGTGGCTTCGGGTGCGACATCGCACAGGGCTACCTCGTGTCACGACCGCTACCACGCCAGCGGCTCATCGGCTGGCTGCGCGAACGCCAACTCGGGGCTGCGGAGTACCGCAACCCTTTCGGGTTTGACCACCACCTCCAGGAGGTAGCCGGATGATTCTCCCGGTCTCGGTACTACTGCTCATCATCTCCGTCCCCCTGACCGGCGGTCGTCTTTCGAGGCTGGCGAACATCGAGATCCGTTGGATTTCGGCCATCCTGGCTGCGCTCGCCCTGCAGATCTGGGTCACCACCATCCCGACCGACCCCACGCTCGGCACGGTGGTCCACTTCCTCAGCTACGCGTTGGGCATCTGGTTCATCTGGGTCAACCGCAAGGTGCCCGGCCTGGTCGTCACCTCGTCCGGCGGCGCGATGAACCTGGCCGCCATCGCCGCCAATGGCGGCGTTATGCCCATGTCGCCAGAGGCCATGGAACTGGCCGGCATGACCCACATCGGCGACCACTTCGTCAACTCCGGCGCCGTCGAGGGGGCGCGCCTGGCCTGGTTGGGTGACGTGTTCGCGATCCCTGCGAGCTGGCCGTTGTCGAACGTGTTCAGCATCGGCGACGTCGTACTGGTCGTCGGCGTCGGCGTGATGCTGCACCGCCTATCGCGTCAGCGGGACCTGCCGGAGCAACCCCCGCTGACGACGAATGCGGTCGAGCCGGCCGAGGCCTAAGCGGCCGCGAACCCGTCGAGAATGCGGTTGAGCGTCTCGCTCGGCCGCATCAGTTCGGTCACCCGTTCGCGGTCCACCCAGTAGTAGCCGCCGAGGTCCGCCGGCTCGCCCTGGGCGGCGTTGAGCTCGTCGACGATGGTCGACTCGTGTTCGCCGAGTTCCTCGGCCAGCGGGGCGAATTCGGCCGCGAGTTCCGGGTCATCGTTCTGACCGGCCAACTCCCGCGCCCAGTACAGCGCGAGGTAGAAGTGGCTGCCGCGGTTGTCGAGTTCGTTGACCTTGCGCGACGGCGACCGGCCCTCCTCGAGCCAGACGCCCACGGCCCGGTCGAGCGTGTCCGCCAGGACCTGGGCGCGCTCGTTGCCGGCCGACTGGGCCAGGTGCTCGAACGACACGGCCAGGGCCAGGAACTCGCCGAGCGAGTCCCAGCGCAGGTGGCCCTCCTTGACGAACTGCTGCACGTGCTTGGGGGCCGACCCGCCGGCGCCCGTCTCGAACAGGCCGCCCCCGGCCATCAGCGGCACGATGGACAGCATCTTCGCGCTGGTGCCGAGTTCGAGGATCGGGAACAGGTCGGTCAGGTAGTCGCGCAACACGTTGCCGGTCACCGAGATCGTGTTCTCGCCCTTGCGCGCGCGCTCGAGCGTGTAGCGGGTCGCCTCGGCGACGTCCATGACCTCGATCTGCAACCCGTCGGTGTCGAGTTCGGCGAGTGCTGCCTCGACCTTCTCGAGCAGTTGCGCGTCGTGGGCGCGGTTGCGGTCGAGCCAGAACACCGCGGGCCAGCCGGTGGCGCGGGCGCGGTCGACGGCCAGCTTCACCCAGTCGCGGATCGGCGCGTCCTTGGTCTGGCACATGCGCCAGATGTCGCCGGGCTCGACGTCGTGTTCGAGCAGGGTGTCGCCCTGTGGCGACACGACCCGGACGGTGCCGGCAGTCGGGATCTCGAACGTCTTGTCGTGCGAGCCGTACTCCTCGGCCTTCTGCGCCATCAGGCCGACGTTGGGCACCGTGCCCATCGTGGTCGGGTCGAACGCACCGTGCTGACGGCAGTGCTCGATCGTCTCCTGGTAGAGCGCGGCGTAGCTCGAGTCCGGGATGACGGCCTTGGCGTCCTGGGTCGCGTCGTTCTTGTTCCACATCTTGCCGGACTCGCGGATCATCGCCGGCATGGACGCGTCGATGATCACGTCCGACGGCACGTGCAGGTTGGTGATCCCGCGTGCGGAGTTCACCTGGGCGAGGTCCGGCCCACGCTCGTAGGCGGCCTGGATGGCGGCGTGGATCGCCGCGCGCTCGTCGTCGGGCAGGTCCTCGAGGGCGGATTCGAGGGCGGACATCCCGTTGTTCGCGCTGACGCCGAGCCGGTCAAACGTCGGGCCGTGCTGCTCGAACAACTCGTCGTAGTAGGCGCGGACGGCGTGGCCGAAGATGATCGGGTCGGAGACCTTCATCATGGTCGCCTTGAGGTGCACGCTGAACAGCACGCCCTGCTCACGGGCCTCGGCGACCTGTTCACGCAGGAACGTGACCAGTGCCGTCTTGCGCATGACGGCAGCGTCGATGACCTCCCCGGCGAGCAGTGGGGTCGACTCCTTGAGCACCGTGGTCTGTCCGTCGGCGCCGACGAGTTCGATGCGCACGTCGGTCGCCTCGTCGACGGTGACGCTGCGCTCGGTCGACCGGAAGTCGCCGTCACCCATGGTGGAGACGTGCGTCTTCGACTCGGACGACCACTCGCCCATCGAGTGGGGGTGCCTGCGGGCGTACTCCTTGACAGCCGCCGGTGCGCGCCGGTCGGAGTTGCCCTCGCGCAGGACCGGGTTGACTGCGCTGCCCTTGACGGCGTCGTAGCGGGCCCGGGCGTCACGCTCGTCGTCGGTCTGCGGGTCGTCGGGGTAGTCGGGCAGGTCGTAGCCGGCCGTCTGCAGCTCCTTGACGGCCGCCTTGAGCTGCGGGATCGAGGCGCTGATGTTGGGCAGCTTGATGATGTTGGCCTCGGGGCGGGTCGCGAGGTCGCCGAGTTCGGCCAGGGCGTCGTCGACGCGCTGGTCGTCGGGCAGCCGGTCGGCGAACGCCGCGAGGATGCGTCCCGCCAGCGAGATGTCGCGGGTCTCCACCTCGACGCCGGCCGCACCTGCGAAGGCCTCGATGACCGGCAGCAGCGAGTGGGTCGCCAGCGCCGGGGCTTCGTCGGTGTAGGTGTAGATGATCTTGGTCATGTAGATACCTGGATTCGACGTCTCGCGGACCGCCAAACCTACTCGTTCTCGTTCGGCCGCTCGTCCGTACGACCTGCGCGACCCTTGTGCCGCCGGCGGCGCTGACGTACCTTGCCGACCGAACGTTCGGTCTGGATCGGGAGGGTGGCATGGGCGTTGACTCCGACGCGCGCACCGACGAGTTCGTCGCGCACCTGCACGCCGGCGGCAAGGTCGAAGCCCTCGGCTGGGTGGGTCCCGGGTGGGACGACGCCTGGATGCCCGACACCTACCGGCAGATGAACATCAAGTTCATCGAGATGCACGCCAACTCCGAGATCATGGGTGCCCTGCCGGAGCGCGAGTGGATCGCGCGTGCACCCACGCTGCGGCGGAAGCGGTCGCTGGCCGCGAAGGTGCAGGACGAGGTCGGCCACGCCCACCTCATCTACCGCGTGGCCGAGACGCTGGGCAAGCCGCGTCAGCAGATGTACGACGACCTGATCGCCGGGCGCGGCAAGTTCCACAACGTCTTCCACTACCCGACGTACTCGTGGGGCGACGTCGCCTGCATCGGGTTCCTGGTCGACGGTGCCGCGATCGTCACCCAGCGTGCGTTGCTCGATACCTCGTACCTGCCCTACGTCCGGGTCATGCGCCGGGTCGTGGCCGAGGAGTCGCTGCACTACCGCCACGGCGAGGACATCATGCTGGCGCTGGCCAGCGGGACCGACGAGCAGTTCGAGATGCTGCAGGAGGCGGTCAACCGCTGGTGGGAGCCGATCATGCACTTCTTCGGCACCGACGTCGCGGCCGAGGACGATCCGATGATCCACTGGCGGGTCAAGAGCCGCACCAACGAGCAGTCGCGCCAGGAGTGGATCAACACCTACGTGCCCAAGATGTGGGACATGGGCATCGAGACCCCGGACCCCGCCCTGCGCTACGACGAGGAGGCGGGCCGGTGGCGCTACACCGAGCCCGACTGGGACAAGCTCAAGGCCATCGTCAAGGGCGAGCCCACCGAGTCGACCGCGACCCGCCTGTACTGGCGGCAGGTGCTCGCCGCCAACCACGAATGGGTCCGCCAGATCGTCACGGG
>JAGXST010000227.1 GCA_018335555.1 Actinomycetota bacterium
GCGACTGGGAGGTCGACGAGTGCGTGAGGTCAGCAACCTGATCGGCGGCAAGCTCGAGGGTCCGAGGTCGGGCGAGACGATGGAGTTGGTCGACCCCGCGACGGGCAAGGTCTTCGCGACCGCCCCGAAGTCGGGCGCCGAGGACGTCGACGCCGCCTGCCGGGCCGCCTCGGACGCCTTCCCCGGCTGGCGTGACGCGACCCCGTCCGAACGCAGCCGGGCGCTGCTGAGGATCGCCGACGCGATCGAGGAACGCGGCGAGGAACTCGTCCGGCTCGAATGCGAGAACACGGGCAAGCCGTTCCAGCTCACCATGGACGAGGAACTGCCGCCGGCCGTGGACCAGATCCGCTTCTTCGCAGGTGCGGCGCGGGTGCTCGAGGGGCGCTCGGCCGGCGAGTACATGCCCGGCCACACCTCCTACGTGCGCCGCGAGCCGATCGGCGTGTGCGCCCAGGTCGCGCCCTGGAACTACCCGATGATGATGGCGGTGTGGAAGTTCGCGCCCGCCCTCGCCGCCGGGAACACGGTCGTGCTCAAGCCCAGCGACACCACGCCCGTCTCCACGGTGTGGATGGCCGAGTTGATGCAGGAGTTCCTGCCGCCGGGCGTGATGAACGTGATCTGCGGCGACCGTGACACCGGCCGGGCGCTGGTCACCCACGAGATTCCACGGTTCGTCTCGGTGACCGGTTCCGTGCGTGCCGGGATGGAGGTCGCCGAGTCCGTCGCCCGTGACCTCAAGATCACCCACCTCGAACTCGGCGGCAAGGCTCCGGTGATCGTCTTCGACGACGCCGACGTCGAGCACGCCGCGGCCGGCATCGCCGGCGCCGGCTACTTCAACGCCGGACAGGACTGCACGGCGGCGTCGCGGGTGCTCGCCGGCGCCCGCATCCACGACGACCTCGTCGCGGCGTTGGCCGAACAGGCGCGTGGCACGACCACGGGCGCACCGGGTGACGCCGAGGAGGCCGACTACGGCCCGCTCAACAACGTCAACCAGCATCAGCGGGTGCAGGGCTTCTTCGAGCGCAGGCCCGACCACCTCGAGGTGGTGGCGGGCGGCAACCCGCTGGCACGTGACGGTTTCTTCTTCGAGCCGACCGTCGTCGCCGGGTTGCAGCAGGACGACGAGATGAGCCAGACCGAGATCTTCGGACCCGTGCTGACCGTTCAGCGCTTCGAGGACGAGGACCAGGCGCTGACCTGGGCCAACAGCGTCAAGTACGGCCTCGCATCGAGCGTGTGGACCAGGGACCACGGGCGGGCCATGCGGGTCGCCAAGGGCCTCGATTTCGGCGCCGTGTGGATCAACACCCACATCCCGATCGTGGCCGAGATGCCCCACGGCGGGTTCAAGCACTCGGGCCACGGCAAGGACCTGTCCATGTACAGCCTCGAGGACTACACCCGCATCAAGCACGTCATGAGCGACATAACTGTCTAGCGCCGTGCGTGCTCGGCGCTGGCGCGCCTCCGCGCCACCGGCGACACGGTCTGTGAGGAGATGACATGAGCACCGCGGAACTGTCCAACGGCAACCTGTGGCTGCACTTCACGCGTACCTCGGACTGGCTCGGTGACGCGCCGACCATCCCGACCCTGACCCGCGCCGAGGGCTGCTACGTCTGGGACTCGACCGGCAAGCGCTACCTCGACGCGCTCTCGGCGCTGTTCTGCGCCCAACTCGGCTACGGCCACGAGTCGATGGGCGAGGTCGCCAGGCAACAGATGGACACCCTGCCGTTCTGGACCAACTGGGCCTATGCGCACCAGCCGGCGCTCGACCTCGCGGCCGCGCTGGCCGAGCGCTTCCCCGGGGACCTCAAGCACCTGTTCTTCGTCAACTCCGGCTCCGAGGCCGTCGAGTCGGCGGTCAAGCTCGCCCAGCAGTACCACGCGCTGGCCGGCAACCCCACCCGCAAGCTGGTCATCAGCCGCAACTACGCCTACCACGGCACCACCCTCGGTGCACTGGGCGTCACCGGCCTGGCCGGGCTGCGCGAGCCGTTCGAGCCGCTGCGCCCCGTCCACCACTACGTGCCCAACACCAACGCCTACCGCCCGCAGCACGACGACCCCGCCCAGGCCGTCGAGGACAAGATCCTCGAACTCGGGCCCGAGAACGTCTCGCTCGTGATCGCCGAGCCGGTCCAGAACGCCGGCGGCTGTTTCACCCCGCCGGCCGACTACTGGCCGCGGCTGCGCGAGATCTGCGACCGCCACGGGGTGCTCCTCGCCTGCGACGAGGTCATCACCGCCTTCGGACGTCTCGGGTACTGGACCGGCGCCGAGAAGTACGGCGTGGTCCCCGACCTGCTGACCTTCGCCAAGGGTGTGACCTCGGCGTACCTGCCGCTCGGGGGCGTGGCGTTCAACGAGCGCATCGGCAAGATCATGCAGCTCGAGAAGACCACGATGTTCGTCCACGGCGCGACCTGGGGTGGACACCCGGTCGCGTGCGCGGTCGCGCTCGAGAACCTGCGGCTGTTCGACGAACTCGACGTCCTCGACAACGTCCGCGCCAACGAAGGCTGGTTCGAGGAGCAGCTGCGTGGCCTGTACGACCGCCACGAGATCATCGGTGACGTGCGCGGCACCGGCTACTTCTGGGCGCTCGAGTTGGTGAAGGACCGCAGGAACAAGGTCATGTTCGACGACGAGGAGTCCGAGCGGCTCCTGCGCGGGTTCCTGTCCGCGCGGCTGCTCGAGCTCGGCATGATCTGCCGTGCGGACGACCGCGACGAGCCGGTCATCCAGCTCTCGCCACCGTTGGTCGCCGACCGTGAGATCCTCGGCGAGATCATCGCCATCCTCGACCAGGTGCTCGGCGAGGCCGCCAAGCAGATGGAGGCGCTGTGATGGGGGAAGCACGCATCGTCGGTCTGCCGGCCGAGACCAAGGACCGAGAACGCCGCGTCGCGCTCACCGCCTCCGCCGTCGCGTCGGTCGTCGACCGCGGTCACCGCGTCCTCGTCCAGACCGGGGCCGGGGACGGCGCCGGCTTCGGCGACGACGCCTACAAGGAGGCGGGCGCAGAGATCGTCGGCTCGGCGGCGGATGCCTGGGCAGCCGAGGTCGTGGTCAAGGTCAAGGAGCCCCAGGCGGCCGAATACGACCACTTCCGCGCCGACCTGACCCTGTTCACCTACCTCCACCTCGCCGCCGAGCCGGAACTGACGACCGCGCTGGTCGAGTCGGGCGTCCGCTCGTATGCCTACGAGACCCTCACCGACGGGCACGGACTGCCGTTGCTCGCACCCATGTCCGAGGTCGCCGGGCGGGCCGCGGCGATCATCGGCGCCGAGCGGTTGTCCGCGGCCGAGGGCGGGTCGGGAACGCTGCTCGGCGGCGCGGCAGGTGTCCCGCCCGCGAAGACCGTGGTCATCGGTCTCGGCGTGGCCGGCACCATGGCAGCGCGCGGGCTGCGCGGGCTCGACGCGCACGTCACCGGTGTGGACATCGACCTCGAGCGCCTGTGGCGCCACCACCTCGACGGCACGGTCGACGCGACCCAGATCAGCGAACCGGCCGCCCTGGCCGCCCACGTCCGCGAGGCCGACCTCGTCGTCGGGGCAGCCCTGGTCCCGGGCGCCCGCGCACCCGTCGTGGTGACCGAGGCCATGGTGGCCTCGATGCGCCCCGGTTCGGTGGTCGTCGACCTCGCCATCGACCAGGGCGGCTGCATCGAGACGGCGCGACCGACATCGCTGTCCGAGCCCACCTACGTCGAGCACGGCGTCCTGCACTACTGCGTCACCAACGTGCCGGGCCAGTTCCCCCGCACCGCGTCGGCCGCACTGTCCGCGGCCGTCGCTCCGCGGTTGCTCCGACTGCTCGACGATCCCGACCACCCGGCGCTCGAGGGTGCGCTCAACGTCGCCGACGGCGTCGTCGTCCACCCCGCGGTCGCCACCACCTTCCCGCACCTGCCGAGCAGGGGCTAGCGATGGCTGCCGGTCGCCGTCCGCCATTTTGGCTGGACCCCGATCCGGTCACCGCGACGGCGACGTTCGGCCCGCCGCTCGCGGGCCCGCAGACCGCCGACGTCGTCGTGGTCGGGGCGGGTTTCACCGGGCTGTGGACCGCACTGATGCTGACGGACCGGGACCCGGCGCCGACCGTGCGGGTCGTCGAGGCCGAGGTCGTCGGCCACGGCGCCTCGGGACGCAACGGCGGGTTCGTCGAACCGTCGCTGACACACGGCCTGGCGAACGGTCGACTGCACTTCCCCGACGAGATCGACGAGTTGACCCGGCTCGGGCGCGAGAACTTCGAGGGCCTGCTCGCGGACGCCGAGCGGTTCGGCGTCGCGGACGCGTTCGAGCGCACCGGCGTGCTCGACGTCGCGACGGCCGGTTGGCAGGCCGAGGAACTCGCCGAGGCGGCCGACGCCTACGCGGCCACCGGCGAGCACGTCGAGCTGCTCGACGGCGAGGGCACCAGGGCCGAACTCGACTCACCGACCTATGTCGCCGGCCTGCACCGCCCCGACGGGGGCGCGTTGGTCCATCCGGGTCGGCTCGTACGGGCGCTGGCCACCGAGGCGACACGTCGCGGGGTCGTGATCCACGAGCACAGCCCGGTGACGCGGATCGCCGCCACCGATGGGGGTGTCCAGGTCGAGACCGGCGGGGGCGCCGTCACCGCGGACCGGGCCGTGCTGGCCACCAACGCCTACAGCCACCGGGTCCTGCGCCGCACGGCCCGCCACTTCGTGCCGGTCCACGACTACGTGCTGCTCACCGCCCCGCTGACGGCCGAACAACTGGCGCGGATCGGCTGGAAACGGCGCCAGGGCGTGTCCGACGCGGGCAACCAGTTCCACTACTACCGGTTGACCGCCGACGACCGGATCCTGTGGGGCGGCTACGACGCCATCTACCGGTTCGGCAGCGACGTCGGGCCGGCGCACGAGCACCGCCGTGCCACCTACGACCTGCTCGCGCGCCACTTCCGGGCCACGTTCCCGCAACTGTCCGACGTGCCGTTCGAGCGGTGGTGGGGCGGACCGATCGCCACCACCACGCGGTTCACGGCCACGTTCGGCGACGCCCTCGGCGGCCGGGTCGTCTACGCACTCGGCTACACCGGGCTGGGCGTGGCCGCCACCCGCTTCGCCGGCCGCGTGCTGACCGACAGGTTGCTCGCGCCGGACTCGCCGCTGCTCACGCTGCGCCTCACGTCCACGCATCCGTTCCCGTTCCCACCCGAGCCGCTGCGCTGGGCGGGGGTGCAGTTGACCCGGCGCGCGCTCGCGCGCTCGGACGCCCGGCAGGGCCGGCGGGGCCCGTGGCTGCAACTTCTGGATCGTTTCGGCATCGGATTCGACTCGTGACGGGCATGCTCGCGCCTGATGTCCCCCCGGGGCCCACCCCAACCGGCAGGAGGAGGAACCACCGTGTCTGACGTCTCCGTGGCCCGCTCCGGCCCGTCCGGCGCCACTGCACCGGAGGGCGCCGAACGCGCCGCTGCCGTGGCGCTGCACGGCGTGACAAAGCGCTTCCCGGGTGCCGGCAAGGCGGCCGAACCGGTGACCGCTGTCGACGCGATCGACCTCGAGATCGCCGACGGCGAGTTCTTCTCACTGCTCGGCCCGTCCGGGTGCGGCAAGACGACCACGCTACGCATGATCGCCGGGTTCGAGTACCCGACGGCCGGCAGCATCCGGATCTTCGGCGAGGAAGTCGGGCTCGAACCGCCGAACAAGCGTCCCGTCAACACCGTCTTCCAGTCCTACGCGCTGTTCCCCCACATGACCGTGGCGGACAACATCGCCTTCGGGTTGCAGATGCAGGGCGTCGACAGGGCCGAGACCACCCGCCGCGTCGCCGAGGTCATCGACCTCGTGCAACTGCAGGGTCGCGAAGCGCGGCGACCGAAGCAGCTCTCGGGCGGCCAGCAGCAGCGTGTCGCCCTCGCGCGGGCACTGGTCAACCATCCGAAGGTACTGCTGCTCGACGAGCCGCTCGGCGCGCTCGACCTCAAGCTGCGCCAGACCATGCAGGTCGAACTCAAGCAACTGCAGGAGCGGGTCGGCATCACGTTCGTCTACGTCACCCACGACCAGGAGGAGGCGCTGACGATGTCCGACCGCATCGCGGTCATGGACGGCGGGCGACTCCTGCAGGTCGGGACCCCGCAGGCGATCTACGACCGGCCGCGCACCCGGTTCGTCGCGGACTTCATCGGCGACACCAACCTGTTGACCGGCACCGTGGTCGACGCCTCGACGGCGCGGCTCGGCGACGGCAGCCCGATACGGATCGAGACGGACCGCGCCGAGGGCAGCACGGTCACGGTCGCGATCCGTCCGGAACAGCTCGGGCTGCGCGACCCCGACCACCCGCGGGACCCGGCGCTCGACGCCGTCCACGGTCGCGTCGAGCGTCTGACGTTCCTCGGCAACGCGACGCTGTACGACGTCGTCGCCGATAACGACCCGACCCTGAGGATCCGGGTGCGGCAGGGCAACGCGCCGGGCATCGAACACTTCACCGCCGGTGACGCGGTGCGGGTGCGTTGGATGCCCTCCAGCGCCTCCGCGCTCGACGACTAGGCGCCACGATGTCGACCACCGTGCCGCCCCCCGACGTCCAGCCGGACTTCGACACATCGCCGCCCGTGCACGGCGCCGGGCTGGAGCGCGACGCCGAGAAGGCCGCGTCACGGCGCGGCTTCCTGGTCGGCCTGCCGAGCTACGCCTACCTGGTCGCCTTCTTCGCGACGCCGCTGCTGATCGTGGTCGTGTACTCGTTCGCGAGCCGGTCGGTCCGCGGCGCCACGGTGCTGACCGACTGGAACCTGCGTTCCTACGGGCGACTGACGGACTCGCTGGTGCTCACGATCGCGTGGCGGTCGCTGTGGATCGCGACCCTCACGACGCTGGTGTGCCTGCTGATCGCCTACCCGTTCGCGTACTACCTCTCGACCCGGCCGGCACGGATCCGCGCCGTACTGCTGGTGCTGGTGATGATCCCGTTCTGGTCCAACTTCCTGGTGCGGACCTACGCCTGGCGCATGCTGCTCGGCGGCGACGGGCCGTTCACGCGGCTGCTGGAGGCCGTCGGCATCGACGGCGTCCAGCTGCTGTTCACCCCCACCGGCGTGATGGTCGGCCTCGTGTACGGCTACCTGCCGTTCATGATCCTGCCGCTGTACGCCGCCCTGGAACGGCTCGACCACTCGCTGGTCGAGGCGGCACGGGACCTGTACGCGTCCGGGTGGCAGGCGTTCTGGAAGGTCACCTGGCCGCTGTCACGGCCCGGCGTGATCGCCGGTTCGATCCTGGTGTTCATCCCCTCGTTCGGGGCGTACGTGACCCCAGAGATCCTCGGCGGCCGCGGCTCGACCATGCTCGGCAGCTACATCGCCCGGCAGTTCATCGGCAGCGCCAGTGACTGGCCGTTCGGCTCGGCGCTGTCGGTCGCGATCCTCGTGGTCATGATGATCGCCGCCACGGCCTACTTCCGCGCCGGAGGGAAGAACCTGTGAGCGTGTTGGAGATGCCGGGGGCGGGCGGGCCGGACGTCGCGGAGGACTCGCTGGCGCGGCCGCGGCGGGCCGTCGACCGGGTGCTGGCCGGCAACGCCTGGCTGGTGTTCGCGTTCCTGTACCTGCCGATCGTGGTGCTGATCGTCTACTCGTTCAACGACAACCAGCGGGTGGGCATCTGGACCGAGGCATCGTTGCGCTGGTACGGCGAGATGTTCGGCAACGCCCGGGTGATGGATGCGTTGCGCAACTCGATCCTGGTCGCGATCGTGTCGACGGCGGTCGCGACGGTGCTGGGCACGGCGGCCGGGCTGTCGATGGAGCGTTACCGCTACCGGGGCCAGCGGGCCTTCGACGGCCTGCTGTACCTGCCGGTGATCATCCCCGACATCACGATGGCCGTGATGCTGCTGCTGTTCTTCGTCCAGACGTTCGATCTGATCTTCCTCGCCACCGGGATCCAGTTCAGCCGTGGTCTCGGCACGATCATGCTCGCCCACGTGTCCTTCAACATCTCGTTCGTCGCGCTGGTCGTGCGGGCCCGGCTCGCGGGACTCGACGGCGCGTTGGAGGAGGCGGCAGCGGATCTGTACGCCAACCGGTGGCAGGCGTTCCGTCGGGTGACGCTGCCGCTGATCGCGCCGGGAGTCGCCGGCGGCGCGCTGCTGGCGCTGACGTTGTCGCTCGACGACGTGGTGATCGCCGAGTTCGTCAGCGGGGCCGGGTCGACGACCCTGCCCGTGTACGTGTTCGGGGCGTTGCGGCGGGGCGTGACACCGTTGATCAACGCGGTGTCGGTGTTGATGCTGGTCGGCTCGATCCTGCTGGTGCTGATGTCACTGGCGGTGTCGCGCGGGCGGGAATCCTCGGGGGGATGAGCCGCGCGCCGCGCGGTGGCTCGAAACATTCGGGTACGACGTTCGTAGGAGAGAGGGACCGGGAATGAGAGTTCGATTGACTGCCGTGCTGCTGGTGGGTGCGCTGGCCCTGGCGGCCTGTGGCCGCGAGGTCGGCCAGGACACCGCCGACGGCGACCCCGACGACGGACAGACCGCGGCCGAGGGCGGCGAGGAGGTGTCCTGCGACGTCGACGAGACCGACGGGGACCTGCTGCTCTACAACTGGTCGGAGTACATGGACCCCGACCTGCTCACGGCCTTCGCCGACGAGCACGGGGTCGCAGCCACCGAGGACACGTTCACCTCGAACGAGGCCCTGTTGGCCCAGATCCGGGCGGGCGGCGCCGACTACGACGTGATCATCCCGTCCGACTACATGGTCGCGATCATGATCGAGGAGGGCCTGCTGCTGCCCCTCGACGCCGACGCGCTCCCCAACACCGACAACGTCTCCGGCGACTTCATGAGCCCGCCCTACGACCCCGACCTGACCTACTCGCGCCCCTACCAGTGGGGGACGACGGGCCTCGGTGTCAACACCGACGCGACCGGCCCCGACCCCGAGGCGACCTGGGGATGGCTGTTCGACGAACAGATGCGGGAGGGCCTGCGGATCTCGATGCTCGACGACCCGCGCGAGGGCATGGGCGCCGCGCTGTACTACCTCGGCTACGACCCCAACACCACCGACGAGTCGGAACTGCAGGAGGCCGCCGACCTGGTCGCGAACAACGACCAGATCGTGACGTTCACCTCGGACCAGTTCACCGAACTGCTGATCGGTGGCGAGACCGACATCGGGCAGGGCTTCAGCGGCAACTTCCTCGACAACTTCGAGGAGGACAACTACGTCTACCTGATCCCCGAGGAGGGGGCGACGATCTGGACCGACAACATGGCGATCCTCAACACCACGTCGAGTCCGTGCACCGCCCACACCTTCATCAACTTCATCCTCGACGCCGAGAACGGGGCCCAGTTGACCAACTGGACCTGGTACGCCTCGCCCAACGAGGCCGCGACCGAGTTCCTCGACGAAGAGGTGCGGGAGAACCCGTCGATCTACCCGGACGAGAGCGTGCGCGAGAACCTGTACTTCCTCGAGAACACCGGTGAGGCGGAGCGGCTCTACACGGACCTGTTCACGCGGGCCCAGGGCTGAGCATGACCCGGCTGTTGTCCCACCACGTCGCGGGCCAACCGCTGGTCGACGAGGCCGCCCGACGCGGGGAGATCTTCGACCCCGCGTCGGGGCGGG
>JAGXST010000228.1 GCA_018335555.1 Actinomycetota bacterium
CGATCGCGAACCCGCCGGCCACGATCGCGGCCGGCGACGGCCGCGCCGTGACGACGATCAGCGTCAGGCCAGCGCCGCCGAGCATGATCATCCGTGACAGCGACAGACCAAACAGCAGCCCGACCGCCGGGCGGGCAGGGAAGCGGTAGGTCGGCAGCTCAGTCACGACCGGCCCCCAGCCGGCTCGCGAGAAAATGTCCCGCCCCAGGCTGCCGGCAGCTCCTCCCGGAGACCCCGACGGTCGCTGCCCTGCTGTCGGGGAGGAGCCGGTAGACGACACACCAGCCGACGGACGGCTCGACGTGCCGACCTCGCTACGCGCCGCCGTACCCGACGGCGCGGACGACCCTGACTGTGCAGGCACACGATCGGATGGGGCGGCTGCGGACGAGCCACCGGCCGTGCCGCCGGCGGGCCCGCTGCTACCGGCCGAGCCCGGACCCGTGCCGGGACCCGGCCCGTCGAACGCGGACCCCGCCGCGCCACCTCCACCTCCACCACCGCGGCCGCCGGCGGCTGCGGCACCGGCTGCGGACGCGCCGGTGGCCGCGGCGAGTAGTGCCCCCTTGGCGGCCATGATCCCCGCCCCGGCAGCGACCACCCGCGAGCCGCGGGTCATCGACTGCACGGCCGTGTGCAGCTCCGGTAGACCGATGATGCGTGCCAGCGCGGCCGGGGCGAGCGCGGCAAGCAGCAGCCCGAAGGTGCCAAAGATCAGCCGGTCGACCCCTTGAGGTTGGCCGATGACGGTGTTGGTGACCGCGAACATGGTCAGGATCGCCGCGTCGGCGAGCAGCACCGCAAATCCCAGCGCCCACGTACGGACCTCGACGCGACGCATCGGCGTCCACACCCCAAGCGCGTGAGCGATAGGGAGGAACACGATCACCGCGGCAAGCAACACCGGCCGCATCGCCAGGGTGAAGTAGATCGCCAGGGAGGTGAACACGATCACCAGCCCGGCCAGAAACGCGATGAACAGCTCCGCGCCCGCCTCGCGCTGCTCGGCGGTGTCCATGAGCACTTCTTGCAACGGCACGAGCGGTGCGTCGACCCCCGCACCGGACGCATCCAGCGCGATGCGGCCGAGATCGGACAGCGCCCCGCCGATGGCCAGCAGCAGCCCGGCGCCGACGGTGGCGAGCATGCCGGCGACGATCGCACGGATGACGGCCTGCACGATCCGGGTCGTGTTGCCGGTCACGATCCCGGCGATGGTTTCGGCGATCAGTGTGGCGACCATCACCAGGGCGGCCAGTGCGTACAGCGGCAGTGCCGGCCCCTCGATCACGGGGGTGTACCAGTCGGTCGTGGTCGGCGCCGTCGAGGCCTGCAGCGCGACCAGATCCAGCGCCCAAAACGCCCCGCGCAGCACCCACGCGGTCAACTCCCCGCCGGCCCGACCGACAAGCATCTGCGACCACTCGCCGCCAGCCCACGCCGCGCCGAGCACCCCGCCCAGGGCGATGACCCCGACCACCACGAACGGGATCGCCCCCTGCTCATCGTGCAGGCCGCGGCAGCTCACGAGGTCGCCTCTACGAGCGCGAAGTCGGGCAGCGGCAGCGGCAGCACCGGGGCGGCGTCGCGGACCATGGCCCGGGTACGGCCCGGCGCGGACGGGCTGTCGTACACCATCGGCACCGGGCCCTCGACGGTGTCGAGCGTGGTGACCCGCCAGGTCCCGGTGGTGTCATCGGCGGCCAGCTCGACGGTGGAGGTCGTGAACACCGCACCGCCGTTGTCGCCCACCCCGACCAGCGTCATCGCCCACACTTCAACGCTGGCGGTCAGCGCACCTGGGTCGAACGAGTTCACCCGGACCGCGAGCGGGGAGAGGTGATACATCCGTCGTGAGGCGGGTTGCTCGGTCCAGCCTGACAGTTCGAAGTTGGTCCGGGCGGTGTCGACCTGCCGGGCCTGCAGTTCGGCCTCCGCCGGTGTGAACATCACTTTCGCGATCTGGGCGAACCGTTCCGGGTCGAACGCGAACTCGGCTTGGCCGGTCACACCCACGACTGCAAGTGCGGCGGAGGCGGCCCCGGGACGGTCCAACGCAAACCCCCACGGCACTCCCTCGACCAGGGTCGGCACCGCAACCCCCGACCCGTCGGCCGTGGTGTTGGCGGATGGGGTCTCGAGCGGGGCGGCCCTCTCCGGTGTGCCGATGCCGCGCACGACCAGCCAGCCGCCGCCGACCACCAGCACTGCCAGCAGCAGGCCGGCACCAGCGAGCCACAAGCTCTGTAGCCGGGTCCGTGTTCCGTAGTCGTCTGCCATCGCTCTAGCTCCCCAACCGGAAACCGGTGTTGACGATCGCGACGGCCGCGCCGATCACGATCGCGCCGACAAATCCGCCGATGACCATGAACCGGCCCCAGGTCACCCCTTGGGTGTGGGCGCGGTTGGCGGCCAGTGCCCACGTCGCGCCCCCGACGACCACGACCCCGGCGGCGAACAGCAGCCCCGCCAAGGTCAGTCCGTTGAGCGCCGAGATGAGCTGGTCGTAGTTCGGAATCCACTGGGCTCCCCGTGACGGGTCGAGTCCAGGGACCGGGTTGGCCTGTGCAAGCACCGTCACCACGGCGCACCTCCTCGCTGCCGGCCGTCGGCTGGTCGCCGGCTACGCAAGGGAGTTGTCTTCGACGTCGCCGGAAAGTGACATCCGTGCATCTGTCGCACGCGTGTCACCCGCGGACGGCGGCTGGAACAACTCCCTTCACACGGAGGGAGTCATGCGCCTACCTGTTGCCGTGCTCGCGGCCGCGCTTGCGGTGGCCGCCGGTTGCGCCCGCCCGCTGGCACCGTCGCCGCAGCACGCCGATGCGGCCGGGTCCGCGGCATCGCTCACGCCGCTCGGCCACACGCACGCCCAAGGGCAGACCCGGCCGCCGAATGGCCACGGCCTCGAACGCCCCGACGCGCACCCGGCTTGGGCTCGACCGGCCGGCGGCGACGAACCCGGTCCGGCGGCGGCCGCGGCCAACGAGATCGTGCGGCGCTTCGCCAACGAGCAGCTGACCGTCCTCGACCTGGAGACCGACCCCGAAGCGGCGACGCCACCGCAGGCCACCGTCAACGTCGCGGTCGTGTACGGCACCGGCCAGGCCCACCCCGACCACGCCCGCTACCGGATCCATCTCAGCCAGGTCGACGATCGCTGGGTGGTCGTCGCGGTCGAGGCAGCACCATGATCCGCCGGACGGTCGCGGCCCTGCTCGTCGGCACCCTTGCCGCAGCGTTCGCCATGCTCGGCGCGACCGCCGACACCGGCCCGCAACCCGGCGGGTTCGATCCGACCCGGCTCGTCGGGCACGTGCCCCAGCCGATGCTGGGCGCCTACCTCGACGCCGCCCAATCGTTCGATATCGACTGGGCCCTGCTGGCGGCAATCGGTCAGCTCGAATGCGACCACTTCCGCAACCGCATGGCCGGCTGCTGGCCACCCGGCACCGTCAACCATGCCGGCGCCCGCGGCCCCATGCAGTTTGTCGGCTCGACCTGGCGCACCGACGCCGAACCGCACGACCTCGAAGTCGCCGGTCCGCCTCCATCGGCGGGCGGAGGCTGGGGCACCGACGGTGACGGTGACGGCATCGCGGACCCGTGGTCGGTCTACGACGCCGTCCACGCCGCCGCCCGCTACCTCGTCGAACTGGGCGGCCGCGACGACCCCCGCACCGCCGCCAAGCACTACAACGCCGGCCCCGCCAACCCCGACCCCATCGCCGGCGAAGGCTACGCCACCCGCGTGGTCGAACTCATGGCCGAACTGCACGCACTCGCCGGCCACGGCGGCCCCGGAGCAACAACGCTTGACCCGCCCGCCGGCGGCGCAGCCGGCTGCACCCTCGCGGACCCGACCGGCACCGGCGGTTGCGTCACACCAACCACCGCCGCGCTGGTCGCCGGGATCCGTGCCGCCTTCCCCAACGCGCCGATCTCGTGCTGGGCGCCCCGGCCTGCCAACCCCACCTCCGACCATCCCCACGGTCGCGCCTGCGACATCACCTACGGCGTCATCGGGCGCTTCCCCACGCCGTCAGAGCGGGCAGCCGGCTGGGCATTCGCCGACTGGCTCGTCGCCAACGCCCAACAGCTCGACATCGCCTACGTCATCTGGGACGGCCGCATCTGGACCTCCACCGGCTGGCGCACCTACACCGGCGGCGGGGTCTACAACCCCAACCATCCCACCGGCGGCCACTACGACCACATCCACGTCTCGGTCCGCCGATGAACGCCGAGCCGGCCCACGCCGCAGAGAGGCCACCGTGGCGAGAACAGGCCGCCTGCCTCGGTGAGGATCCCCGACTGTTCACCGACCCGCGACCCGACACCGACGACACCCGCCACGCACTGGGAGTCTGCCACCGCTGCCCGGTCCAGACGGCATGCCTGAACGAAGCGCTCGCCCTCCCCGCCAACGCCGACATCGGCATCTGGGGAGCCACCACCGAAGAGGCCCGTCTCGCCATGCGGCGCCAGACCGCCGCACTCGAGCGAGTAACCGCGCCAGCGCCAGGGCTGTTCCGCACGCTCGAGGGCGACCTCACCGACATCACCGGCCGAGGTCTCATCATCGAGCTACCTACGCCACCCCGGCTGCTGTTGCTCGTCGACCATCAGCCGCAGCTGCGCACCGACAATCTCGACCAAGCGTCGCACCAGCTGATTGCCACCCTGCCTGAGCTGCAGTCGGACGCGTTGGCGCCGTTCGCGCTCACCGCCAGCGGCGAGCTGACCGAACCAAGCGGCCGCGTGCTCATCACCCGGCTACCGGTCGCGCCCCACCTCCTGCTCGTCCTCGACGGCCGCCCACACGCCCGCGCCGACCGGCTCGAACATGCCCGACATCGCGCCCTGAGCTGGCTGGCAACCCACCGTCACACCGAACCGACCGTCCCGCCGCAACGGGGGCCGGTCGTGCGCGTCGGCGACAACGACCACAGGCGTCGGCCGAACAAGCGCGCCACCGAGGGCGTATCCCTGCTGCCGATCGCGAGACGATGATGAGCGCCACACGCGGGGCAGACGACACGGCCGCCTTTCGGGCAGACAGCTCGGAGTCGTGGTCCTCACCCGCTCCCGGTCCGGACGTCACCGCACTGCTCGACGGTGACCGGGCCCCGGCGACCTGGCAGGCCTACCGCGCGGACTGGCGCGCCTTCCACACCTGGTGCATGAGCAGCAAGTGCAAGCCGCTACCGGCCGACACCGACACACTGCGCGCGTGGCTTCGCGCTCAGGCGGCCGCCGGCTACGCCGTCGCCACCATCGCTCGCCGTCTCAGTGTCATCCGCCAAGTCCACCAC
>JAGXST010000229.1 GCA_018335555.1 Actinomycetota bacterium
GGGCCGGCGGACGTCGCGGGCCGAGCTTGGCGGTGCGCCGCCCGCCGGTGCTCACCGCGTGGGGGTGGTTGGGCGGCCGGCGGGGCGCAGGCGGCGCAGCCACCACTCGTTGAGGCGTGCGCTGAGGAAGCGCGGCGTCGCAGCCGCAGCCGTGGCGGGCTCCAGACCGAAGCGTGGACCGCCGTCGCTGCTGTTGGCGCGGGACATCGTGGACGTCATGAGGTCACCTCCCTCGGTCTCGTCTGGTCGGGCTGGACGTTCGGGGTGACGGAGGCAGGTGTGGTCATCATCGGCTCGTCTCCGGATCGGCGCGCAGGTCGTGCCTCGCGTTTGCTTCGTCAGCCTGGCCCAGCCGGCGCCGGGTGCCATCCGTGAGAGCCCACAAGGGGTTGCGGGCTGCTGCGGACGCGGCGGTCGATGTCGCGTGAGACGCTCACATCACCGAGCCCGTCCGTTGACGGGCGGGCCGAGGAAAGCCGTGCAACGACACTCCTGTAGTATCTCCGCGCTCCGCAGCGCCCAAGCACGCGTCACGGCCGCGTGTCGGGCGTCCACAGGATTGGCAGGTCGACATGCGAATCGGCATCACGAGCAAGAGAACGCTCCTGCTGCGCCATCTCGGTATGGCGGGCATCTCAGCCCTGTTGGTCTACCTGTTCTACCTGTCCTACTCGGCTTGGGGGGTTCAGCCGGCACTGTGGCCCGACTGGGGACAGGACCATCCCTTCTGGCGGGCATGGGCGCACGCAGCGTTCGTCCTGTTGTTCCTCTCGCTGATCCTGGCACCCGCATCGACCCTATGGAAGCCGGTCAAACGGCTCATGCCGTGGAGGCGCGAGCTGGGGATCTGGTTCGCGGTGCTGTCCCTGGGGCACGCGTACGCCATCTGGGACCGCTGGGCGCGGTGGGACGTCGCCACCCTCTTCGGGTTCGAGTACGTCGAGGAACTGAACAGCTTCGTCCTGGGCCGCCCCGAGGTCGGCATCATGAACATGATGGGCATGATCATGCTCCCCATGATCCTGCTGCTCGCCGTGACCTCCTCCGATCGAGCCGTGAGCTTCCTCGGGGCGTCGTCGTGGAAGTGGATCCACAGGACGCTGGTTCCGGTCATCTTCTACATCGCCATGCTGCGCGGGACCCTGTACTTCTTCTACTTCTTCCAGACGACCCCGCCCAACTGGCAGGTCTACCCGTCGATCTGGTTCTTGTACCCCTTCCTGGGGATGGGGCTCGTCGCCATCTCGCTCCAAGGAGCCGCGTTCGTCAAGATCGTCCTCCAACGTCAGCGCCAGAAGAACGGGATCCTCGCGGTCGTCGCGGTGTCGGGCGTGGTCGGCATGCTCGTGATGCCGATGGCGCTCATGGCCGGAACGGTGGCGTACTTCGACGGCCGCCTCCTCAAGGAGAACCCCGCACTCGCCGGACAAGCTCAGCCCCCAGAGGACGCCCTAGCTCAGGCACCGGACGAGTACGCACAGAGCTTCGAGATGGTCATCCGCGCCAACGGACAGGACACCCGTCTCTGGGTGAGAGACCTGGACGAAGCGCCCTACTTCCGGGTGACGACCGAAGTCGGAGGAGCGCCGGTCTCGGACCAGATCTACCGGTTCGACGAACGGACCTTGGACGTCGCCGAGCAAGGACCGGGCACGGACCTGACGTGGTCGCGGACGGAGGACGTGGAGCCGGAAGACATCGGGCTCCCACAGATGCTCTGGGAGCCAGGTGCATGGGCCGCGCAGTACGGATCAGGGGAGCATCAGATCCCGGTCCCGGAGGGAGAGTTGCAGGTCACCATCCACAGCGTGGAGGAGCCCATCGACGACGAGGTGTTCGAGATCCCTGAGGACGCTGACCCGGTGGCGAGGTGACTCACCGCGACCGGGATGCGTACCTCGCAAGCTTCCCCTGCTCGAACTCGCCGCCCTCATCGGCCAACACTGACCGCGCACGAGCAGCCTGACCCGCGCGACCCGCGTCAGCCGTCGCCTGGGCGATCCCGAGCGGGCTCGGGACCGAAGGGGGTGCGGATCGCGTAACCCAGGAGGAGGGCGGCGATGCTGTAGAGCAGCACCCCGGAGATCGCCTGGGTGGCCCGGCGCACCTCGGCGCCAGCCGGGTGGTACGCCCAGACGTCCTTCTGCTCGGTTGCTGGCTGCAGGCTGGCGGTCTCGGCAGGGGTGACGGGGAGCCAGGCTTCGAGTACCTCCCCCTCGCTGTCGGTGAACTCGAGGTAGACGAACCAGCGGCCGGGTTCGTCGAGGGGCACCGACCCTTCGAACACACAGCCATCGCCGGCCGTCAACGGCCCCGTGTGGGTCCGACCGGCACGGCGGGCCACCGTCGCCACCGGCTCGAGCGTGCCACAGTTCGGTCGAGCAAGGGTGCCGCGGACCTCGACCTCATCGGTGCTGACCTCTGCCCGCAGGCTCACGGGTACGACCGGATCGCCCTGGCCGGGATCGTGTGCGAGCGCGGCCGTCGGGGCCAGCGCTGCCAGCACTACCAGGGAAAGAACGACCGTGCCCGCCCGCGACGACGGACGAGCCGCTGTGGTGCGACCGGTCCGGGCGAGGAACACCCAGGCCAGCAGGATCGCCAAGGCGCCCCCGACGATCACCTCGAGTGGCCCGAGACGTAGACCGCGGTAGCCCACGTTCATCGCCGGCGCGTAGGCGACCAGCAGGCTCGCGACCAGGGCCGTGGCTCGCGGCCCCGGGCGCCACCCGCGGGCGCGATCGAAGACCACCGCCGGGACCAGCAGCGGCGGAACGAACGCGGCCGCGAACCCCTGCACGGTCAGCGTCCCCAGGATCGCTATGCGCAGCAAGGTGTAGGCGGCGGCGATCTGGGTGACCACCCACCGGCCCGGCAAGGCGCGTTCGACCAGGCCGAAGGTGAAGACCGCGCCACCGACGAGCGCGGGCACGTACCAGAGGGCAGCGAACTGTGGCACGTCGGCCTCGTACTCCATGACGGGCACCAGAGCGGCTCCGAGCAGCCCGACGCCGAGCGCCAACGACCAGCCACGGTGGTGGCGGGTGCGGCTCCCCCCCGCCAGCACCCCTGCGGCCAGTGCGATCATCCCGATGACCCCGAGCATGTGCGGCGGGCTCCACAGCACCGCGTCTCGACCGAACAGGGCGTGCCACGCCTCATCGATGGGACCCGCGACCAGCGTCGTGGCCCCACCTGCGGCAGCGGCCAACAGGGGTCGGTTCTGGAGCACCCCTCCCCACCCGGCGACACGTCGCACCGCGAGCGCCCACCACCCCACTCCCGCCAGTGCCACCACGACCCCCGCGTACAACGCCAGGTGTGGCGGTGAGAAGAAGGAGTCCCGCCCCACGTAGCTGTGCCACGACTCGTCCCAGTAGGTCCCGAACAGGGCGAGCACCCCGCCGGTGACGGTAAGCGCGAGCGTGGCCGTCGGCACGCCCGGTCGCCCTGCGACTTCCAAGGTCATCTCCAGTACGGTACGAACAACTCGCACGGTGATACAGTAGAGTCTTGCTATGAGACGGTCAAGTATCGCGAGGCTGGCTATGTCCGATCGGTCGTTGGTCGACGCGGCGTTGGACGTCATCGCGAACCACGGGCTCGACGGGGTCACGGTCGACCGGCTCGCGGAGGCCTCCGGCATCTCCCGAGCCACGCTCTATCGGCGGGGGGTCGCCATCGATGAGTTGACGGCTGCCGCCGTCGAGAAGGCCGCCGAGCAGTACCGCGAGGCGCTCTGGCCAGCGCTCACCGGCCCCGGCTCCGCGGCCAACCGCCTGGAGGCGGCGCTTCGGGCGCTGTGCGAGGCCGCCGACCAGCACCTCGCCCTGCTGGTCGGTCTCTACCCCCACCCCCACAGCCCGTTCCACGAGGAGGTCGATGGTGCCGCGCTCGTGCAGGAGCCCTTTGCTGAGCCGTTCGAGCGACTCCTCCGTGACGGCATCACCGACGGCACGCTGCGTTCGCGCGATCCCGCCGCGGACGCCACCTTGCTGTTCAACCTTGTGTCCTGGACCTACGTCCACCTCCGACACGCCCACCACTGGCCGCCGGAGGAGGCTTCCACCCGCGTGGTCTCACTGGTACTCGGCGGCGTCCTCCGGGGCGAGAACTGACGGGCCCTCACCTCTAACGCGATGCCGCAGGGTCAGCGTCTCGCTGTGTTCCCGTCGGCGGAGCCGATCCGCTGCTCGGTGACGACTCGGCCGGATCGGGCGCTGGAGGCGAGCTGGGTGCCGGGTCGTCAGTGCCGCCAGGACGCGCACCGTCGCCCGCTGGCCGGTCGCGCCCCGCTCGCCGTCGCCGGTCGGAGAACGTCCCTGCGTCTCGGCCGGGGCCGCGCAAGCGGCGAGCAGCGAGCCCGACGCCCAGCAGCGCACCGCTGATGGTGGTTGCCACCTCACGTGGTCTCGACCTCGGAGAGCACCATGCGGTACTCGCGAACCTCGCTGCCGTCACGGGCACGCCGGTCGGCGACCGACTCCCAGCCCAGGCCCGCGTAGAACGCGACGGCCGGGCCGTCGCTGGTGGTGATGAGCCTGGCTTCCTCGGCGCCACGCGCCCGCGCCTGCGTGAGGAAGGCTTCGACGAGTTGCCGCCCCACCCCACGCCGACGAGCCGCATCGGCGGTGGCGATGTGCGTGAGGATGGCCAGCTGGGGGCTCCCGCCCACGCCACCGCCACCGGCAGCGGGCGTGGGTTCGTGCGTGTGATCAGGCCGCGAGAGGTGACGGCGCAGACCCCGGAGGTAGCGGCCGAGGCGGGTGGTGACGAACGACCAGGCGACGTGGGGTCGGCACAGCAGGGCGGTCGCTCCTCTGCGGGCGAGGGCCATGCCGCGCTCGTTGACGACCCAGCGGTAATGGGCGGCGTTGTCGACGGTTCCCAGCAGGAAGCCGACGAGCTCGCCGTCGTGGCGCGCGGCCAGCGCCACTCCGTACGGTGAGGCGGCGAACGTCTCGTGGTAGCAGCGCAGGAACCGAAGCCCCATGCGCGGGAAGATCCCCGCCGACAGGTAGCGGTGGTGCAGCTCGCTGGTCCGCCGGAAGTCGGTAGCTGTCGCCGCCTCGATCGTCACCACCGGTGTGCACCTCCCAGGTATCCACTACAGAATCGTAGTAGCATAGCGCGAGGTCGCGCACGTCCATCGTTGGCGTTAGTTAGCCGACGCTGCCCCGCCGCCGTTGCGGCGCCCTGCGCGGCCTCGGATCGGGGGCGTCCAGCGCCTGCAGTCGGAGGTAGGCGATGCGATCCATCTGCCCGCCAGCGGTGGTGCGCACCGCCGGTCCGGGGGCCGACCGGCGCGGCGGCGGACGGCACAGCGCCAGGAGGAACTGGACACCGGCGACCAGGGCGATCACGCTGACGATCAGCAGGGCGGTCACCAAGCTTGCGGTCATGGGGCTCACGCCTGGGCGTCGTCCCGGCGAATCCGGGCTACGACCTTTGCGTCGTAGCATAGGTCAGTGGGCCCGCCACCGCCGAACTGCTTGCGGGCGATTGCGGCCGGAGCAGGGCAGGCGCACCGGCGTGGTCCGGGCCAGCTAGCAGCAGAGCAGCCCGAACCCCGCCAGGTACTGGTGGAGGAACCAGGCACACAGCGCCGCGCCGAGCGTGCCCCCAGCGGCCAGCATGGCGCCACGGCGAACCACTGGCGGTGTGCGCACGTCCGGGTCGTCACCCAGCAGGGCTCGCAGGCGCAGGTCGACGGCGGGGGTGAATCCTGCCACGTGCGCACGGGCGAGCGGCGGCAGGGCCAGCAGTGCCGCAGCTAGGTCGGCACGGCTGGCACCGTGGTCCAGCGCGTGCTGATCGGCGGCGATCTCGCGTCGCGCCAACGTCGCCGCGAGCCACTGACGCCCCCACTGCGATCGGCGGACGATCGGGGCGACGAGCTCGACGAGCAAGAGCCGGGCCGGGTCGAGCGACCGCTGGTGTGCGCGCTCGTGGAGGAGCACGGCGCGAAGCTGTGCAGGCGATAGCTGCTCGGGCAACCGGTGGTCGCAGTAGATGGTGGGACGGCTCAGACCGGCGACGAACGCGGCGTCACCCAGCGCGCCGGTGCGGACCGGTGTGCCGGCGAGCTCGCCTGGGACCGAGACCGCGTGGAGGGCACGTACGAGGAGCCGGTGGCGACGGGCCCGCACCGCCACGACCGTGACAACGCCCGCTACGGCGATCGCAACGAGTCCGCCGACGGCGGCGAGGTGGTGGCCCGAGAGCAGACCGACGGCGCAGAAGGCCGCGAGGCCGACCGCGAAGCTGGCCAGCGCCCACCGGTCACGCATCGTTGCGCCTGGCTGTGAGCTCCTGCAGCCGGCGGAACAGCTTCGGGTCCGCCTCCTCGACGGCCTGCGCGAACTGGGCCAGTGCGACCTCCCCGTACCGATCCAGCAGGTCACGGACCTCCTGGCCGCTGAGGTGTTCCACCAGTGCCGGTTCGTCGAAGAGCGGGAGGTAGTCGTAGCCTCGACCACGTCGCTCGCGGTCGAGCACGCCCTTCTCGTGGAGGCGGGCGAGCACGGTCATCACGGTGGTGTACGCGAGCTCCCTGTCGGGATCACGGTCGTGGTTGACCCGCGCGAGCACGGCGGGGACGTTGGCGGGCGCCTCGTCCCACAGAGCGCGCATCACTTCGTACTCCAGCGTGCCGAGCAGGCCCTTGGCACTCTTGCTGCGCTGCTTCGCCATGACCACTCCCGCACCTCGCCCGAGTCCGACGACCGTGACCCGTCCACACGCCTCCGGTCGGCTAGGACCGGAAGGGTACGTCAGGCCACCCCATGAGTGTACTACCGTGACGTAGTGACGAAGGTACCCGACTCGCTGAGCAGGAAGCCCCTTTCTCGTCGTTCGCGTGCGCATCACCGTCCTACCGACCGTTCCAATGAAGCGAAGGAGCCATGATGGTCACCGACCCGGTCTGCAACATGAAGTTCGAGCCCGCCGACGCGGTAGAGACCGTCGAGCACGAGGGCACCACCTACTACTTCTGCAGCCAGGATTGTGCCGAGTCCTTCCGGGAGGAACCCGAGGACTACATCTGACGATGCTGGCCACGTTCGGGGCCGCGCTGACCGTCTTCGTGGCGGCGGCTTCAGCGGTGCTGGTGCTGCGGTGGGCGGGGCAGGCCATCACGGCCGCACCGCTTACCGCGCCTGAGCGGGTGCCGTTCACCGGCGGGGAGCCGCCTGAGTTCCACGCGTGGAGCCGCTACCACGCCCGCTACTACGTGATGGCGTTGCTGTTCCTCGCCTTCGACATGGAGATGGTCTACATGTACCCGTGGGCGGTGGTGTTCGCCCGCGAGGGGATCGTCGCCTTCGTCGAGATGGGGATGTTCATCACGATCCTGCTGTTGGGCGTGCTCTACGCCTGGCGCGAGCGGGGCCTGGAGTGGGCGTGACCGGCTGGGCGCGTCGGCTGGCGGCTGTAGCCCCTCCCCCGGTGTTCGCGGTGGCCGGCGTCGACGCTCGTCACGCGGTTCAGGATCTGCACCTGCTCCCCGGCCTGCGGCTGGTGGACGCGCCACGGCAGGCCTCAGTGCTGCTGCTCGCCGGCAGGCTCACCGACCAGTTGCTCGACGCGGCCGTGGCGGCCCACGACGCGATGCCGACCCCACGCGGGGTCGTGAGCTGGCAGCCCGACGGTGGGGGTCCGCCGCGCGGGCCGTTCACCGGTGCCGAACTCGTCGGCGACGCGGATCCGGTGGAGGTCATCGTCGCGCTCCACCGGTCCCTGCATCTCGGCGTGAGGGCCTCGACGCCGACGATCCAGCCGGATGTCGACCCGGCACCGTGGCGTGGGGAAGGCCCCTACGGACAGGGCGGAAGCGGCATGACCGGCGGGGTGCCCTACGGCCGGCCGATGGCGACGCGTGAGGACGACCGGGACGGACTGTCGCTGGATGCGCTGCCCGTACCGGTGGGGCCGCTGTTCACCGCGTTCCCCCCCGGCATGAGTGCGCGTGTGACGTTCAAGGGCGACCTCGTGCACCGCTTCGAGCTCGGTCCGAGCCCGTACGACGATGTCCGCCGCGAACCCGACGTGTTCCTGCGGGCGCTCACCGAGCCGGTCGCTGTGGCCGCACTCGAGGTCGCAAGAGCCCGTGCGCTGCTGCGCTGGACAGCCTGGGCCCTGCGCGTCCAGGGGTTGGACGCGCAGGCGCAGCGGGTGCTCGCTCTGGCGAGGGCCGCGACGCCAGGAGACGAGGCCCGGGTGCGGCGGGTGCGGCGCTGGGTGACGCACCCGCTCGTGACGGGACGGCAGTTGCGGGCGATCGGCCGGGTCGATACGGACGCGCTCGCAGGGCTGGCGGTCGGGCCGGTCGGACGTGCCGCAGGGCTGATCGACGACCTACGTGCGGAGGACCCGGCCTACCGCGAGCTGGGATTCACGCCGATCACCGGCCAGGCGGGCGACGTGGCCGCGCGGTGGCAACAGCGGCTCTCCGAGGCGGAACAGGCGCTGGACCTGGCGACTCGGGCGGGCTCGCTGCGCACCGGAGGCGTCGGGGCGATCGAGTCGCCACGCGGCCGGTTGACCGCCGACAGCACCCCGACGACGCGGCTGTGGAGCCTGCTGCCAGAGCTCGTCACCGGCGTGGAGTGGGGGGATGCGGTAGCGACCCTGGCGAGCCTGGACCTGGACCTGGACGAGCTCCCGGCGCCGATCGCCAGCCGGGATGTCGCGTGACGGGGCCGAGCCTGCCCCCCGTAGCGGCGGTCACGTTGGTCGGTGCCCTGCTGGTCGCCGGGGTGTACCTGGTGGCGGTGCTGGACCGGGCGATGGGGGCGGCGGTCGCAGGGCAGCGGGACTCGGTCCGTGGCCTGCTGCTCACTCCGGTGCGGCGTGCCGCGGCGCTGCTGGTCACCTCGCCCAGCGGCACCGAGCGTCCCGACGCGCCGGGGTGGGTGATCGCGCCGGCGCTGCTGGCGGGCCTGGCCGCGGTCGCGCTGGCAACGGTGCCGCTGGGTCCGAACCTGATGGTGGCCGACCCTGCGACCGGGTTCGTGCTGTTCTCCGCCGCGATCGCGTTCGTGATGATCGCCGTGTTCCTCCACGGGTGGTCACCCAACGCGGTGTGGCCCATGCACGGCGCCTACCGTTACGGGGCGCAGGCCCTGTCGTTCCAGATCCCGTTCCTGCTGGCCATGCTGGCCACGGCGCTGCCGGCCGAGTCGTTGCAGATCAGCGAGATCGTGCGTGCCCAGCAGGATCTGTGGAACGTGGTGCGCCAGCCCCTGGGGCTACCGCTCTACCTCGTCGTCGGGGTGGCGGTGTCGTTCTGGGGGCCGCTCAACCTCCCCGACGCTGCGGACCTGGCCGGGGGGACGACGGCGGAGGCGGCCGGCGTCACGGGGCTGGTGTGGCAGCTCGCCCGGGCAGCGATGCTGGTGGCGGTCGCCGCGATGGGGGCGGCCGGTTTCCTCGGTGGCTGGTGGGGGCCGTGGCGGCCCGGTGCTGGCTGGATGCTCGCCAAGACGTTGCTGCTGCTCGTGGTGCTCGTCGCCAGCCGTCACCTGTTCGCCCGGGTCCGGATCGAGAGGTTCGTGGTGGTGTGCTGGGCGGGGCTGATCCCGCTCGCGTTGCTCAACATCTTCATCTCGGCAGCGTGGTTGCTGTGACCGACTCGTGGCTGGTGGACGTCGTGTTCTGGCTGCTGGCCACCGGCAGCCTCGTCTCCGGTTGGCTGGTGTTCCGCACCGACTCGATGGTGCGGGCCGCGTTCTGGCTGCTGGCGTCGTTCGTCGGCGTGGGCGCCATCGTCATCATGCTCGGTGCCGAGTTCATCGGGATCGTGCTGATCCTGATGATGGCCGGCGAGATGCTGATCATGGCCGTCATCATGGTCATGTTCATGATGAACCCGGCCGGTCTGAACCCGATGTTCATGGTGCACCAGCACCGCGCCTCGATCGCTGCGGGGGCGACCGCGTTCATCGGTCTGGCGATCGTCGGGGTCTCGACCAGCTTCCCCGACCAGCCCGTGCCCACCGGTACGGACGCGACCGAACAGCTGGGCTTCGAACTGCTCGGCGGGTCGATGCTCGCGTTCCAGACCGCTGGGGTGGCGCTGCTGTCGACCATGATCGGCGCGGTCGTGCTCGCCAGCCACCGTGGCCGCTACGGCAGCGCGGAGGAGGGCAGCGTCGAACCCGACCTGGACCCGCCGACCGACCCGCCGGCCGGGACGGCGGGTCACGGGACGGGGGGGACGGCGTGAGCTTGGAGGCGGTGCTGATCGTCGCGGCCGG
>JAGXST010000230.1 GCA_018335555.1 Actinomycetota bacterium
TCGGTGCGCAGGGCGCGCCACGCCTCGATGGCCGCGTCCCAGTCGGCACCCTTCGGCGCGTAGGGCTTGTCCTTCAGGTAGGCGAAGGTGGTCTCGTCCGGAGCCACCAACCCGGCGCGGGCACCGCCCTCGATGGACATGTTGCAGACCGTCATGCGGCCTTCCATCGACATCTCTTCGAAGGCCTGACCGCGGTACTCGATGACGTGCCCGGTGCCGCCGTCGACGCCGATGACGCCGAGGATGTGCAGGATCAGGTCCTTGGGGGTCGTGCCCGGCGGCAGCGAGCCCTCGACCTCGATCGCCAGCGTCTTCGGCATGCGCTGCGGCAGGGTCTGCGTGGCGAGCACGTGCTCGACCTCGCTGGTGCCGATACCGAACGCCAGCGCCCCGAAGGCGCCGTGGGTCGCGGTGTGCGAGTCGCCGCAGACGATGACCGCACCCGGCTGGGTCAGGCCCAGCTCGGGACCGATGATGTGCACGATGCCCTGATTGCGGCTGCCCATGGGGAACAGCCTGATGCCGAACTCCTCGCAGTTGGCCCGCAGGGCCTCGAGCTGGGCGATCGAGAGCTCGTCGGTCATCGGCAACTCGCCGCGCACCTGCCGAGGATCGGTCGGCACGTTGTGGTCGGCGGTCGCCAGCGTGAGCTCGGGCCGGCGGACGGTGCGGCCGGCCACCCGCAGGCCGTCGAAGGCCTGCGGCGAGGTCACCTCGTGGACGAGATGCAGATCCACGTAGAGCAGGTCGGGCTGCCCCTCGCGGGACCGCACGACGTGCTGGTCCCAGATCTTCTCAGCGATGGTCCTGGGTTCGCTCATTCGCTCAACCGCTTTCGGCATGCGTCAACCCCAGCGCGACGACTGCGCCGCGGACGTCGATCGATAGTCGACCTCCTCGGTGCGGTTCACCTCGACGGTGACGTCGTCGGAACCGGTCGACTCGGTGTAGGACGCCGCGACGGCGGCGACCAGGTCGGCCTCCTCCTCGGGCGTGTGATCCGGCGGGACGTTCAGGCGGATGACGTTCTTCATGGTGTGTGTGCCCTCTGCGTGGTTCGGGCCGTTTCGGCCGTGGTGCGGACTGGGGTGCTCGCTGGCAGCTGTCGCGGCCGGGTCACGGCCGGAACTCCGAGCTGCGGTGGACGAGTCGACGCGAACGGTTGAGCGCATCCACGTAGGCGCGTGCGCTCGCCTCGACGATGTCGGTGGAGACGCCGCGCCCGGTGAAGCGCTGCCCGTCCTCCACTTCCACCGTGACGGTGACCTCACCGAGGGCGTCGATGCCCCCGGTGACGGCCGCCACCTGGAACGAGACCAGTGCGACCCCGTCCCGGCCGACCGCGCGGCGGATCGCGCCGCAGGCTGCGTCGACCATGCCGTCTCCCGTCGCCTCGGCGGTGACCATGGCGCCGACGTCGTGGCCGAGTTCGGCCGCGACGTCCGCGTCGACCAGCCGCACCTGCACGGAGGCGGTGGGCTCGGTGTCGGTCCCGCCGCTCACGGCGAGGGTGACGAGTTCGTAGTCGTCATCGGCCTTGACGTGGGTCTCGGCGATGACGATCGCGGCGACGTCCTCGGAGCTGACGATCCCCTTGCGATCAGCCAGGTCCTTGAACCGCCGGAAGGCGTTCTGGGCTTCGGCGTCGTCGAGTTCGAACCCGAGGTCCTCGACGGCCTTGAAGAAGGCGTGCCGGCCGGAGTGCTTGCCGAGCACGATCTGGGAGCCGTCGACGCCGACGTCCTCGCTCCGCATGATCTCGTAGGTCAGGCGGTCGGCCAGCACCCCGTGCTGGTGGATGCCCGACTCGTGGGCGAAGGCGTTGGCGCCCACGACCGCCTTGTTCTTCTGGACCGAGTAGCCGGTCAGGCTCGACACCAGCTTGGACGTGCGCAGCAGTTCGGGCGTGTGCAGGCCGTGGTCGACGCCGAGCAGGTCCGCGCGGGTACGGATCGCCATGACGACCTCCTCGAGCGAACAGTTCCCGGCACGCTCGCCCAGGCCGTTGACCGCCACCTCGATCTGCCGGGCGCCGTTGCGCACCGCCTCGAGCGAGTTGGCCACCGCCAGGCCGAGGTCGTTGTGGCAGTGGACGCTGACGACAACGCCCTTGGCGGCGATGTCGGGGATGCGCTCGTGGAGTTCCCTGATCCAGGCGCCGAAGTCGTGCGGCAGTGCATAGCCGACGGTGTCGGGGATGTTCACCGTCGTGGCGCCGGCGTCGACCGCCGCGGCGACGATGTCGACCAGGAAGGCGAAGTCGGTGCGCGTGGCGTCCTGCGGGCTGAACTCGACGTCGTCGGTGAACGAGCGCGCCAACTCCACCGCACGCACGGTCTGGGCCAGGATCTCGTCCTCGGACGCCTGCAGCATGTACCTGCGGTGGATGTCGGAGGTCGACAGGAAGGTGTGGATGCGGTGGCGCTTGGCAGGGGCCAGCGACTTGGCCGCCGCCTCGATGTCGCCGGGCATGGCACGGGCGAGCGCCGCGATCACCGGCGGCTCACGGTGGTCGGTCTCGCCCTCGGAGCCACCCGGCCCCTGGGCGCTGCGGGGCGCGTTGCCGACGATCTCGGCCACGGCCTTGACGGCGTCGAAGTCGCCCGGCGAGGCGGCCGAGAAGCCGGCCTCGATCACGTCGACCTGCAGGCGGGCGAGTTGTTCGGCGATCTCGACCTTCTCGCGGGCGTCGAGCGAGATGCCCGGCGACTGCTCGCCGTCACGCAGGGTGGTGTCGAAGATGGTGACGTCGTCGGGGACGACGGCGGCCGCGTCGATGTCGGTGGGCTGACCCATCGAACTGTCCTTGTCTGCTGGCCACCTCTCGGCGGCTGATCCGTTGTGGGGATCCCCTTCGATGTGCCTCCGCGTCGCCGTGTGTCAGGGGGTGAAACGGCGGCGCGGCATCAAAGGACGAGCAGAAGGACGAGACCCACGATCAGGATCTCGAGCGAGTGCAGCAGACCGCGACCGGCATCGAGCCGGTCGGCAACGGGGCTGCTGACGTCACGCATGGTGTCCGGTGTATCGGCCCGTTGGGTGCCGACGCAAATGCTTCCGCGCGCCACGCGTGCACAGCCGGCCGGTGACCGCCCGCTCGCGCGGGTCCGTCCGTGCCGCTCACCCCCGCCGTGACCGCGCTCGAACCCGCACGAATCGCGACGCCTGCCCCGCGCTAGGTTCCCACCGGTGCCAGCGACTGCCCCGGGCGCCCAGCGGCGTCGGAAAGGGCGAACGTGACCGACGCGAGCCGACGTGAGCAGGCCCTGGCCCTCGCGGCCGGTGCGGCCGACGACGCCGGCGTGCGGGTCGTCGAGTTGCACCATCATGCCGACATGCCCGATGTCTCCCGGCTGTTCGATGTCGTGTGGGGGCGGGCGGGCGAAGCCGCGTCGATCATGGCGCCCGAGGCGCTGACCGCGCTGGCCCACGCCGGCGCCCAGGTGTCGGGCGCCTACCGCGACGGTGAACTGGTCGGCGCGACGGCTGCCTTCCTCGGCCTTGCCGACGACGGCGAGGTCTTCCTGCACTCCCACGTCACCGGTGTGCTGCCGGGGGCCGACGGACGGGGTGTCGGTCGGGCGTTGAAGTGGCACCAGCGTGCATGGTGCCTCCAGCGCGGCATCGGCCGGGTGCGCTGGACGTTCGATCCACTGATCCGTCGCAACGCGGTGTTCAACCTGGTCCACCTCGGCGCCGGTGTGGTCGCCTGGCACGACGACGTCTACGGCCGGATGCAGGACGAACGCAACGCCGGCGCACCGACCGACCGTCTGGTCGTGGACTGGGACCTCGACGCTCCTCGGGTGCTGGCCGCAGCGCAGGGCCGGGCGGCCGAACCCGACATCGCCGCCTTGCGCCGCTCCGGCGCCCACCCGCTGTTGCAGGTGGCCGACGACGGCACGCCGCGCCTGGCCCCCGCCGACGCTCCACGCCTGCTCGTGCAGATCCCGCCCGACATCGAGACACTGCGGCGTGAGGATCCCGACCTGGCCGTCGCATGGAGCGCCGCGCTACGGGCCACGCTGGGCGACGGGCTCGGCCGAGGGCTGCGGGTGAGCGGGTTCTCGCGGGACGGCTGGTACGTCCTTGCAGCCAACCGCTCGGTCGACGAACTGGCCCGACGATGAGACGTGACCTGGCGCCGGTGACGGTCGACCGCGTCGAACTCGTCCGGGTGCGTCTGCCGCTGGTCACGCCGTTTCGGACCTCGTTCGGGGTCCAGACCGAGCGGGACGCGCTGCTCGTGCTGGTCGCCGCCGCCGACGCCGCCGGCTGGGGCGAATGCGTGACGCCGGCCACCCCGATCTACACCGAGGAGTACACCGACGGCGCCGCCCACGTGCTCGAGCATGTCCTGGTTCCGGCCCTGCTCGGCCCGGGAGGCCGTCTGCGTGCCGAGGACGTCGCATTGCGCCTGCAGGGATTCAAAGGCCACCGGATGGCCAAGGCAGCCCTCGAGTCCGCCGTGCTCGACGCCCAGTTGCGCCTCGCCGAACGTTCCCTGGCCGACCATCTCGAGGTGACCCGTGACCGCGTGCCCGCCGGCGTGTCGGTCGGCATCCCCGACGGCGGCATCCCGCACCTGATCGACCTCGTCGACGGCTACCTCGCGGCCGGCTACGTGCGGATCAAGGCGAAGGTGGCCCGCGGCGCCGACGTGGCACCGATGCAGGCGTTGCGCAGCCGGTTCGGCGCCGGCCTGCACCTGCAGGTGGACGCCAACGCCGGCTACGACCCCGACGCCCGGGCCGACGTCGCAGCGCTCGACGCGCTCGACGAACTCGGCCTGGTGCAGATCGAACAACCCTTCGCTCCCGACCGATTGCGTGCCCACGCCGAGCACGCCGCCCGCTGGCGCACCCCGGTCTGCCTCGACGAGTCGATCACCGACGCGGCCCGCGCTGTCGAAGCGCTGGCGATGCATGCCTGTCGGATCGTCAACATCAAGCCGGGCCGCGTCGGTGGCCCGCTCGAAGCTGTTCGGGTGCACGACGCCTGCCGCGACCGGGGTATCCCCGTCTGGTGCGGCGGCATGCTCGAGACCGGCGTCGGCCGGGCACTCAACGTCGCGATCGCTGCGCTGCCCGGCTTCGAGCTGCCCGGCGACATCTCGGCGTCCGACCGCTACTTCGCCGAGGACGTGACCGAACCGTTCGTGCTCGTCGACGGCCACGTCGCCGTCCCCGACGGGCCCGGCATCGGTCGCGTGCCGCGTGATGACGTCCTGCGGCGCGCGGATCGGCGCCGCATCGATCCCCGCTAGACCCCGAGGACGCGCGGTCTCACTCGCCGACGTTCGCCGGACGCGAACCGTTCTCGAGCGTGGTGAGGACCGCGTCGGCGTAGGCGCGGACCATCCGGGCGTCGACCGCGTCCGGCAGCGAGGCGGCGTCGCGGGTTCGCTGGACCTGCGCACGCACGGTCGCAGCCCGATCGGCGTTGTCGGCCACACGTTCTGCGACGTCGATCAGCAGGGCGTGGATGGCGATCAGGACCGTCGGTTCGTCAGCGCCGTACCTCCGTGGCTGGGCCAGGGCCAGCTCGAGGTGTTCGGCGAAGGTCGGTCGGGGTTGCACGGCACGCAGCCGGCCCTGCTCGTCGTGGGCGAGCGCCGCGCCCAGCGGCTGGCCGGCGAGTTCCACCAGGATCGCGCTCGACTGTTCGAGCGCCTGCACCGCCGTCGTGGGATCGTTGACGCCGGTCGACAGCGCACGAGCGGCGATGTCGCTCAGTTGCCGCAGGCCGAACGCGACGTCCTCGGACTCGGTGCGGTCGCCCCCCAGGTGAAAACAACGGTGCACCGCGATCGCGAGGTCGTCGTCGATGACGACGCCACCCGGGTCGTCGAGGCGCCAGACCCACGCGACGGTGGATCCCGAGGCCACCCAGGTGCCGGGGCCGGGCCGCAGGCGGACCACCAGGCCGCGGCTCTCCGCGAGCGAGGCCAGGGCCGGCAGACTGGCGGTCTGCAGGTAGCCGCCGGTGCGGGCCGCCACCGGCCGGGCGTGCTGCGGTGGGGTCGGCGCGAGCTGGTCAGGGAGCAGTTCGCGGTCGACGGCCAACGACCTCAGCACCGACAGCGTCTGTTCCCGGATGCCGACCATCACGACGTCCACGCGCAGGCGAGCCGTCAGGTGGTGCAGGAAGAACACGAGCATGCCGACCGCGACCAACGCGAACAGCAGCGCCGCGGTCACGGCGAGCTCGGGGACGAACGGGTCCTCCCCGCCCTCCGGTGTCCGCACGTAACGCAGCACCACGACGTGGAAGACCCCGGAGCTGACCATGCCGCTGAGGACCACCTGGACGCTGCGGTCCTTGAGGAAAGTGCGCAGCAGGCGAGGCGTGAACTGCGACGAGGCCATCTGCACGGCGACGACGGTCAGGGAGAACACGACGCCAACGACCGTGAAGGTCGCGCCAGCGAGCTCGGCGAGGATGGCCCTGGCCCCATCGGCGCTTCCCGTGTACGTGAGCGCGGATGGCAGCCGCCCTGCGCCCGGCGAGAACTCCGCCAGGCTCCAGGCGGCGGCGACGGACAGCGAAACGCCGATCGCCGGGAGCAACCAGAGCGAGTCCTGCAGGTCGCGCCAGCGGCCGCGCAGCCGCACGAGTGCGTCGCCCACCACCGTCCTCCCCGGTCCGCCCTCGCGTCGTCCGAACGGATCCGTGTGAAGCATGGCAGGCTTGGCCGCCCCCGGAGACATCCGACCACCGGAGCCCGCACGTGGACCTCCCCGTCGAACCGCCCGTCGACCCCATGCTGGCCAAGCTCGCACGCGAACTGCCGACCGGCGCGTTGCACTACGAACCGAAGTGGGACGGGTTCCGGTGCATCGTGTTCCGCTCCGGCGACGACCTGCTGCTGCAGAGCCGCAACCTCAAGCCGCTCGACCGCTACTTCCCCGAGATGCGCGAACCGCTGCTACGACTGCTGCCGCCGCGCTGCGTGGTCGACGGCGAACTCGTCGTCCCGCGCGGCGGGGTGCTCGACTTCGACGCGCTGTCCGAGCGGATCCACCCGGCCGACTCGCGCGTGCAGATGCTCAGCGAACGCGACCCGGCACGGTTCGTCGCCTTCGACCTGCTCGCACTCGACGATCGCGACCTGATGGCGGAGCCGTTCGTGGATCGTCGCCACGCCCTGGAACAGGCGTTGCGCGACGTCGAGCCGCCCGTTCACCTCACGCCGGTCACCGACGATCCGGAGGTGGCGAGCGACTGGTTCGCCCGCTTCGAGGGAGCCGGCCTCGACGGGGTGATCGCCAAGCCCGATGCCGGCCCGTACGCACCGGGCAAGCGCACCCAGATCAAGGTCAAGCACCAGCGCACCGCCGACGTCGTCGTCGGCGGCTTCCGGTGGCACAAGGACGGCGAAGGGGTCGGCTCGCTGCTGCTCGGCCTGTACGACGACGACGGCAACCTGCGCCACATCGGCGTCGCGGCGGCGTTCACGGCCGCACGTCGCCGGGAACTGATCGAGGAACTCGCGCCCTACCGGCCCGGCGAGGGCGAGTCGCTGGCAGACCATCCCTGGGCCGACGGTGACGGCGCCGCCGGTACACCACGAGGGCCGTCGCGGTGGAATCAGGCCAAGGACACCGCGTGGCAGCCGCTGCGACCCGAGTTGGTCGCCGAGGTCGCCTACGAACAGCTCCAGGGTGACCGCCTGCGCCACGGCGCCCGGTTCCTGCGATGGCGCCCGGACCGCGACGCCGACTCGTGCCGCTACGACCAGCTCGAGACCCCGCCGCCGGCCGAACTCGCCCAGCTCTTCGCGGTCTGACCCCTCATTCGGTGAGCGCCCAACGGCGGCGTCGACACCGGTGTCGGATACGTAGCCGGGTACCGTCCACCTCACGTCGAACCACCACGAGGCCCTGCTGTGCTGCCTGTCCTGGCCACCATCCCGCCGCCACCGATCAACGGGTTCGAACTCGGCCCGCTGGACGTGCGTCTGTACGGCATCCTCATCGCCTTCGGGGCGTATCTCGCCCTGCGGCTGATGGTCAAGCGCTACGCATCGTTCGGGGGCGACGCGGGCGCCGCCGAGACCGCGGCTCTGGTCATGCTGGGTGCAGGATTCCTCGGCGCCCGGCTCGCCTACGTACTCCCACGGCTCGACCACTTCCTGGCCAACCCCCAGGAGATCCTCGCCATCTGGCAGGGCGGGCTCGCCTTGTTCGGCGGGTTGACGGTCGGCTCGATCGTGGCGCTGTGGTACGCCCGGCGACGATCACTCGACGTCCCCGCCCTGATGGACGCGGTGGCGCCGGCCGTCCCGCTGGCGCAGGCGATCGGGCGCTGGGGCAACTACTTCAACCAGGAGTTGTACGGCCGCCCCACCGACGTCGCGTGGGCGCTCGAGGTCGAGCCCGCCTACCGCCGTCCCGGTTACGAGGACGTCGCGACCTTCCATCCCACGTTCCTGTACGAGTCTCTGTGGAATCTCGCGCTGTTCGGCGTACTGCTGTGGGTCGGCCGGCGCGGCAAGCTCCGGCGCGGCGCGCTCGCGTTCGTCTACTTCATCGGGTACGGCATCGGCCGGGCATGGATCGAGGCGTTGCGCGTCGACACGGCCGAGCGCTACCTCGGACTGTCGCGCAACAACTGGGTCGCACTCGTCGTCATCGTCCTCGGCGTCGCCGGCCTGATCTGGTGGCAGCGACGGGCCACGCCTGAACCTGCGGGCACGCCGGCGGTCGAGCCCGATTTCGTTCCCGAGGGCGACATGTCCGACGATGCGGACACGAACGACGACTCGCCGGCCGACGCGGGGACCCCGCGCGACACGTCGGACGACGAGGTTCGTTGACCATGGCGACCAGCGGAGGTGCCGCCGTGCCCTTTCCACGTTCCAGCCGGCGTGACGAACAGCGCGCCCAGACCCGTAGCGACCTGCTCGATGCGGCCGCCCAGGTGTTCGCCGAACGCGGCTACCACGCCGCCTCGGTCGACCTGGTCGCCGAGGCCGCCGGCTACACCAAGGGAGCGGTCTACTCGAACTTCGACTCGAAGGAGGAGTTGTTCCTCGAACTGCTCGACCGCCGGATGGAAGACAGCATCGCAGGCATCGAGCAACTGCTGTTCGCGCGTGCCGCCGAGGAGCGGGCCGACCTGTTCACCGGCGAGCACCCCGAGGTCGAGATCGTCGATCGGGACTGGTTCCTGCTCGAGACCGAGTTCCTGCTCTATGCCGCCCGCAACGAACAGGTCCGGTCCCGGGTCCAGGCCCGCCAGCGCACCATCCACGACCGCGTCACCGAACTGCTGCGCCGCCATCTGGCCGAACTCGGCGTGCCGGCGGATCGGCTCGACGCCGACCACTTCACCCGCATCCTGACGGCGGTCGCGACCGGCCTTGCCCGTGCGTCGCTGGCAGACCCCATCGAGGCGCGCCACATCGGCGACCTGATGGCCGAGGTCGGGGCCGCGCTGGTGCACCGCGCCCAGCATCCCGAGACCTGACCAGCCGACCCAGCACCACACCGGTGACGGCGCCCGCCAGGACCCGGGCCGGTCAGGCGCCGTGGAACGGCAGTCCGGCCGCGGACTGGAACGCCTCGCCCATTGCCTCGTACAGCGACGGATGGGCGTGCGTGATCGCGGCCAACTCGGACGGAACGGCCTCCCAGGTGGTGGCCAGCGTCGCCTCGGCGATGAGGTCGGTCGCATGGGGACCGACGATGTGGACGCCGACGACCGGGCCTCCGCCGCCACCGGGGGCGCCCGTGGGTGCCCCGCCGGTCCGGTGGACGACCTTCACGAAGCCCTCGGTGCCGGTGAGGATGCCCTTGGCGTTGTGCCGCAGCGAGGATGTCTCGACCGCGACGGCATCGTCGCCGAACCGCTCACGCGCCTGCGCCTCGGTCAGTCCGACCGACGCGACCTCGGGGTGGCAGTAGGTCACGCGCGGGGTCTGGGTGTGGTCGACCGGCTGCGCCCCGTCCACGTCCGCGATGCGGTCAGCCACGGCGAACCCTTCGGCGAACGCGGCGTGGGCGAGCGCGAGCGTCGGCCGGACGTCACCGACCGCCCACACGCCATCGACCTTGGTCGCGCCCCAGTCGTCGGTGGCGACGAAGCCGCGCTCGTCGAGGATGCCGAGCTCGTCCGCGCCGAGGTCGGCGGTGTTGGGGCCGCGACCGGTGGCGACGAGCACCCGGTCGGCCTCGAGCGTCCGCACCTCACCCTGCACCTCGACCACGACGCGCCCGCTGTCGCCGTCGCGTTCGACCGACTGGACCCGGGCGGACGTCAGTACCTCGATACCGCGCTGGCCATAGGCCTTGGCGACCGCAGCGGAGCAGTCGACGTCCTCGAGAGGCAGCACCCGCTCGAGCGCCTCGACGACCGTGACCTCGCTGCCCATCGGGCGCCACATCGAGGCGAACTCCATGCCGATCGCGCCGGCACCGATGATCACCGCACGCCGTGGAGCCTCGGTGAACCACAGGGCCTGGTCCGAGGTCTGCACCACCTCGCCGTCGATCTCGACGCCGGGCAGGCTGCGTGCGTACGACCCGGTCGCGATCACCACGTGACGCCCCTGAACCCGGGTGATCTCGCCGTCTTCCCCCGTCACCTCGACCTCGACGCGGCCGCCGTCGCCGGTGACGAGGCGGCCTCGGCCGTGATGACGCGTCGTGCGCTTGGACACCAGGAAGTCGAGGCCCTTGAACATCCGCGTGATGACGCCCTCGCGGAACCCCGACAGGGCGTCGCCGTCGAGGCCGTCGTAGGTGACCCTCAGGCCCATCACGTCGGCGCGGTGGACCTCCTCGAGCACCTCGGCGACGTGCAGCACGGCCTTTGACGGGATGCAGCCACGGTGCAGGCATGTCCCGCCGACCTTGTCGGCCTCCACCAGCGCCACGTCCAGTCCGCGCGCGGCGGCCCGGAACGCCGTGGCGTAGCCGCCGGGTCCGCCACCGACAACGACGATGTCATGCATGGCGGCCCCCTCAGCTGTGCAGCAGGATGCGCGAGGGCTGCTCGCACAACTCGGCCACGTAGGTCACGAACCGACCGGCCTCACCGCCGTCGCAGACACGGTGGTCGAAGGCGAGCCGGAACGTCGCCACCCGTCGCACCTGCAACTCGCCCTGGACGACCCAGGGACGCTCGCGGATCGCGCCGATGCCGAGGATGCCCGCCTCGGGGTGGTTGATGATCGGGTCACCGTCGTCGTTGCCGAACGCCCCGTAGTTGTTGACCGTGAACGTCCCGCCGGTCAACTCGGTGGGCGTGAGCTTGCCCGTCCGCGCCTTGTCGGCCAGCTCGGACAACTCGAGTGCCAACTGCAGCGTCGACTTGGCGTGGGCGTCCTTGATGTTGGGGACCACCAGTCCGCGCTCGGTGTCGGCCGCGAAGCCGAGGTTGATGTGCTCGAGCAGCCGGATCTCGCCGGCGCTTGATCCGCTGTCGCCCTGGGGCGAACGGTCGATGCGGGCGTTGAGCGTCGGGAAGCGCCGCAGCCCGAGCACGGCAGCGCGCATCACCAGCGCGAACGGCGTGATCTTGACGTCGTGGCCCTCGTCGCGGGCGGCCTGCGTGAGCTGCTTGCGGACCTCCCACAGCTCGGTCAGGTCCGCCTCGCGGGTACACGACGCGGCAGGGATGTCGCGACGCGAGGTCTCCATCTTCTCGACGATCCGCTTCCGGATGCCGCGGATCTGTTCGACCTCGCCCGGCGTGCGGCCTCTGAATCCGATCTCGAGGTCGCCGGTTCTCGCTGCGCTCGCACCGCCTCCGGCGGCTGCCGGCGCCTGGGCGCGGGACACCGCCGCCGGGGTCTGGGCGGGTTCACGCTGTTCGCGCGGTGCTGCGCTGCCCTCGTTCGCGGCGGCGTTCACGTCATCGCGGGTGATGACACCGTCGGGGCCGGAGCCGGGGGCGATTTCGGCGAGGTCGACGCCGAGATCCTTGGCGAGCTTGCGGACCGGCGGCTTGGCGAGCGGCCTCACGGAAGCGGCCGCCTGGCCGTTGCCCGCTGCTGCCGCGGCGGTGCCGCCCCGGCGACGCCGGCGCGCTCCACTCTTGCCCTGGCCGTAGCCCACCAACGGCTGCGGCTCCTCGTCGGCGTCGAGTCCGGTCGACTTTCGCCCGGCGGTCTCCTCGACCGACTTCTCGGCCGCGGCGGCACCGGCCTCGAAGCCGCCCTGTGCCGGCGACGCCTCGGTATCGGCAGGAGTGGCCGCCTCGTCCTCGACGACCGCGCCACCCTCGACGTCGATGTCGATGCGCAGGAACACGCTGCCGACCTCGAGTGCCTCGCCGATGTCGCCGATGCGTTCGACCACCTTGCCGGCGAACGGTGACGGGACGTCGACGACGGCCTTGGCCGTCTCGATCGACGCGACGGTCTGGTTGAGTTCGATCACGTCGCCGACGGCGACATGCCACTCGACGACCTCGCCCTCCTCGAGACCTTCACCGAGGTCGGGCAGCTTGAAGTCCTTGACATCAGGCATATGAAAACGCCCTCCCTCAGTAGCTCAGCGACCGTTCCACCATGTCGAGGATCCGGTCCACGTCGGGCAACCAGAACTCCTCGAGCTTGGCGGGCGGGTAGGGCGTGTCGTAGCCGGTGGCACGCAACACGGGGGCCTCGAGCGAGTAGAAGGCCTGCTCCTGGATACGGGCCGCGATCTCGGCGCCCATGCCCAGCGTCTGCGCCGCCTCGTGGACCACGATCGCCCGGCCGGTCCTCTCCACCGACGCGAGCATGGTCGGCGTGTCGAGCGGGCTGAGTGAGCGCAGGTCCACGACCTCGAGCGACCAGCCTTCGTCGGCGGCCGCCTCGGCCGCCTCCATCGCCGTGCGCACCATCGGGCCGTAGCAGAACACGCTGACGTCGCTGCCCTCGCGGCGGACCACCGCCTTGTGCGGCGGCTCGGTCTCCACCGGCAGTTCGGTGTCGGACTTCATCCAGTAGCGGCGCTTGGGTTCGAGGAAGATGACCGGGTCGTCCATCGCGATGGCGGCCCGCATCATCGAATAGGCGTCCTCGGGCGTGCCAGGCGTGAAGACCTTCAACCCGGCGGTGTGGGCCCAGTACGCCTCGGGCGACTCGGAGTGGTGCTCGACCGCGCCGATGCCGCCGCCGTAGGGGATGCGGATCGTGACCGGCAGCTTGACCGTGCCGCGGGAGCGGTTGGGCATCTTGGCGAGGTGGCTGACGATCTGCTCGAACGCCGGGTAGGTGAACCCGTCGAACTGCATCTCCGGGACCGGCCGGAACCCGTACATCGCCAGGCCGATGGCGGTGCCGATGATGCCGGACTCGGCCAACGGGGTGTCGAAGCAGCGGTCCTCGCTGAAATTCTCCTGCAGCTTGTCGGTGACGCGGAAGACGCCGCCGAGCCTGCCGACGTCCTCGCCGAAGACCAGGACGCGCTCGTCCTCGCTCATCGCGTCGTGCAGGGCCTGGTTGATGGCCTGCGCCATGGTGATCGCCATCGTCAGCCCTCCCCGTTCGCGTCGAGCTCGGCCCGCAGTTGCTCACGCTGACCCTCGAAGTAGCCGGTCGGGTCGACGTAGACGTGTTCGAACAACTCCATCGGGTCGCCGTGCGGCGCGTCGTAGATGCCGGCCCGTACGTAGGTCGCGACCTCCTTGGCCTGTTCCTCGACGGCATCCTCGAGTTCGCTGTCGTACAGGTCCCGTTGCTGCAGGAAGTTGCGCATCCGCGCGATCGGGTCGGTCGTGGCAGCCTCGTCGAGTTCGGCCTGGGTGCGGTAGCGCGACGGATCATCCGAGGTGGTGTGCGCCTCCATGCGGTAGGTCAGCGCCTCGATGAAGGTCGGCCCCTCGCCCGCGCGGGCGCGGTCGACGGCCTTCTTGGTGACCGCGTAGGTGGCCAGCACGTCGTTGCCGTCACAACGTCGGCCCGGGAGGCCGTAGCCGACGGCCTTGTGCGCCAGGGTCGGTGCGGCGGTCTGCTTCTCCAGCGGGACCGAGATCGCGTACTGGTTGTTCTGCACGAAGAAGATGACCGGCGACTTCATGACACCGGCGAAGGTCATGGCCTCGTGCGGATCGCCCTCGGACGTGCCGCCGTCACCGAAGTAGGTCATGGTGACGATGGGGTTGTTGTCGAGCCGGGCCCCCATGGCGAAGCCGGTCGCGTGCAGCGCCTGCGTGCCGATCGGGATCGACATCAGCCCGAAGTGGTGCTTGTACGGGTCGTGGTCGGACAACCAGGTGCCGCGGTACAGGTGCAGCAGACCGGCCGCGTCGACCTGGCGTACCAGCGCCGCACCGAGCTCGCGGTAGGACGGGAAGATCCAGTCCTCCTCCGCCAGCGCATAGGCCGAACCGACCTGCGCCGCCTCCTGGCCCATGCACGACGCGTACACGCCGAGCTGACCCTGGCGCTGCAGGTTGATCGCCTCGCGGTCGACCTTCCGGGTGACCAGCATCAGCCGGTACAGCTCGCGCAGGCCCGCATCGTCGAGGTCGACCGGATGCTCGGGATCTTCGTGGTAGGTCCCGTCCGGGTCCAGCAGATGCACGGGTTCGTCGGGAGGTAGGAACTCCCGGGGATCGATGGCAGCGTCGGCCACGTGCCCACTCCTGTTGTCCGGGGCGCCGCGCGGGGTGGCCGTGCGGTGCCCGTCTCGTTCACGGGGGTCGCGTTGCTCCCTGACCGTCCCGCGTCACCGCATCCTGCCCGAGTCGGACCGGCGGTGCTGTGCTCGCTCCACCGAGGGCGGGCGCGGGGTCGCCGCACGCCGCCGTTCGGTCACGCAGCCGGGGCGCGGCCGCATGCGGGCGCACCATAGTCGCCGCGGAAGGGACCGCTGGACCGGGTTTCGCTCGCCGCGCGCCGTCCGTGTGCCCGATCGGTTCGATCCGGACGTCGGCACGTCCGCGCGATTAGCATGGTTGGCGCCCGAACGGCGGGCACATGGAGGGGACTGAACGTATGCGCATCGTCGTCGGATTCCTGCGGTCGCCCGAGGGCCGCGCCGCCCTGCAACGAGCTGTCGAAGAGGCGCGCCTGCGTGACGCGGAACTGCTCGTGATCCACTCGTTCAAGGGCGGTCCCCGCGAGGACGAGGGCGAGATGCTCGCCTACCGCGAGGAGTTCGAGCGCCTCGAGCAGCAGCTCAACAGCGAAGGCATCAGCTACTCACTGCGCGAGTTCGTCCGCGGCAACGCCCCGGACGACGACCTGCTCCAGGCGGCCAAGGACGAGAACGCCGACATGATCGTGATCGGCATCCGCCGCCGCTCGCCCGTCGGGAAGCTCGTGCTGGGCTCCAACGCCCAGGACATCCTGCTCCAGGCGGACTGTCCCGTGCTCGCCGTCAAGGCGGCACCCGAGGACTGACACACGGCCGTCCCGATGCGTGCATCCCCGCACGCACGAGGACAGGTTCTGGATCCACGCATGCCATCGCGACACCGGCATGCGAGCGAACGCGTGTCGCGGGGCCGATGCCCCGCGACACGCGGTGATCAGACCCCGGTCTTGCGCCCGCGCCCGCGGCCGGTGACGGCACCGACGACAGCGAGTACGACAGCGATCACCAGCAGCCACATCAGCCCCTCCACGAGGAGGCCGACGCCACCGATGACGAGTGCGAGGATCAACAACAGGATGGCGAGTCCGCCCATGGGTTCTCCGGTCTATTGGCGAGTTCCCATCCTTGCGAACCCCTGACCTCGCCGCCACGTTTCAGCCTGATCGCTCGACCGATTCACAGTCGGAGACCGACGAACGGCCGGGTCGAGCCGTTCGCCGCTGGCAGCCCGCAATCCTTCCGCATGCCCGGCCCGTCTCAGCCTGCGCGCATCCCGTCGCCCCCTGTGGATGGGCCATGGCAGGACTAGCCCTCTCTCTGTATGGTCGGTCCCCGATGGCCTGAGAGGATGTGAAACACCATCAGGCCGTGGTGCGAACGGGGGATTCACCGTGCGGGCTCGTCTCATCGACCGTCGCGGGTGCGCCAGGCTGCTGGCCGTCTTCGCCGCGGCGGCGCTGGTGGCGTCGTGCAGCGGCGGCGATCCGGCGCAGGTCGAGGCGTCTCAGGCGAGCCCCGAACCCACGATCGAACCCCAGGTAACGGCCGAGCCCACCGAGGAGCCAAGCGAGCCCGAACCAGAGCCCGGACCCACCATCGGTGACGACGAGCCCCTCTACGCACCGCTGCCCGAACTCACCCCCGACCCCGACAACGACATCCCCGACGACATAGAACAACTCATCCTCGACGCCTACACCGACGCCTACAACACCGAGTTCACCGCCTACGCCACCGGCGAGCTC
>JAGXST010000231.1 GCA_018335555.1 Actinomycetota bacterium
CGGGCGCGCACCATCGGCATCGCGCTGCGGACGCCGAAGCGGCGCGCCTCGTAGGAGGCGGCGGCGACGACGCCGCGGTTGCCGGCACCACCGACGACGACCGGCCTGCCACGGAGTGCCGGGTCGTCCCGTTGCTCGACCGAGGCGTAGAAGGCATCCATGTCGACGTGCAGGATCGGCTCGGCGATCTCGGCCACGGACGGTCCCACCTGGCAGCATGATCGAACAGATGTTCGCTGCGAGCGTACCGGGCGGCCGCACCGAACCCGCGACACCGCCACGGTGCAGGTTGCTGATCGACCTCGACACGGCGGTTCGTTCCACAGGTGGGTCGCCCGACCGAGAGACCCCGGCGCCCGGTCGAATTTCCCGTGCTCGGTCGAGTCGCTGCATCACCGGTGCAACCTGGCGACGACCGACCGTTCCAGCACGGCGACGAGCTCGTCATGTCGGCCGGGGCGATCAGCTCGTCGAGGTCCACCGGCCGATCGTCGAGACGTAGCCGCAGCAGCCCGAGGCCGACCGCCTCCTCTGCGGCCGCGATCAGCAGCCCCGCGTCGAGCGGGCGGGGCTCGCGCATGCGGAACCCGTCGCTGTGGCGGACCGCATCCGCAGGCTGCACGAGACCACGAAACACGTGACCGGGACCAGCGTTGTAGGCCGCCACCTCGCCGTGGATACGGGTACGGACCACGTCGCGGACGCTCACCTCGTCAGGCAGGTCGGCGACGCGGGCACCACCGAGCACGTGCCCGGCCCGGCTCTGGTCCCGCATCATGATGTCGGCCATGGGCACGAGCGTAGATCGCCGCCGGTCCACCCTCCGGCTCGTTCCGCGTCGGCCCCGTTCGAGTCCTCGCGTGAACGATCACTAACCTCGCAGGCTCCCGACCCCGAGGCCCCACCCGTGCCGATCACGTCCGAGCCCGATCACGTCGCGGCCGCCGTCCCCTCGATCGACGCCGCCGCCGCACGATGGCGCGACGACCTCGGTGGCGGCTGGGTCGGCCCCCGCTTCCCGGTCGAGCAGGCCGGCTTCGCGACCCGACAGCTGCGCTATCCCGGGAGAAGGACGCCCGGCGCCAAGCTCGAACTGCTCGAGCCGACCACGCCCGACGGGTTCGCGGCACACTTCCTCGAGCGGTTCGGGGCCCGCATTCACCATGTCACGCTGAAGGTCCCGGCCCTGCTGCCCGCCGTCGAGCGGCTGCGCGACGACGGCTTCGACGTCGTCGACGTGTTCGCCGAGGGCGACGTCTGGCACGAGGGCTTCCTGCGTCCGTCCCAGGTAGGCGGCCTGATCGTGCAGATCGCCTGGACCGGTCGCACCGACGACGAGTGGGCCGAACTGGCCGGCATCGCGCCCGAGCCGCCGTCCCCGGACGCGCCGGCGCTGCTCGGCCCGAGGCTGGCGCACCCCGACCCGGCGGCCATCGCCGGCGCATGGCGGACGCTCGGCGCGGAGGTCGAGGGCGACGCCGACGGCCTGCGGGTGGTCTGGCCGGACGCCGCCCTCGACATCGAGGTGGTGCCCGGCTCGCAGGCGGGCCCGGTCGGGCTGCGGTTCGCCACCGACGTGGCGCATCCGGGGGACGCCCGCGTCGGGCCGGCCACGCTGCCCGTCGACGCTGCCGGCTGACGATGCCCCCGACCCGTCAGGCGGGGCCAACCGCCGACCGGACGCTTCCGGCGCTGGCCCGCCGACCGGCCGTCGGGTTCCCTGTGCCCCCATGCAGACCATGGGGTTCGGCCACCTGACGGTCCGGTTCGACGATCGCGTGCTGCGCCCGCGCCCGTGGACGCTCGCACAGTCGCTGTGGGCCGCCGAACTGGCGGACGGGCTGGGGCCCGGTCCCATCCTCGAACTGTGCGCCGGCGTCGGCCACATCGGTCTGGCACTGGCCGCGCTCGTCGGACGGGAGCTCGTGCTGGTCGACGCGGACGCCAACGCCTGCGACCACGCCCGTTTCAACGCCGCCGCGGCCGGGCTGCGGACCGAGGTCGACGTCCGGCACGGGCGCATGGACACCGTGCTCGGCCTCGACGAGCGCTTCCCCCTCGTGGTCGCCGATCCCCCATGGGTGCCCACGTCGGACGTCGCCCGCTACCCCGAGGACCCGCGGTGGGCGATCGACGGCGGCGAGGACGGACTCGACCTCGCCAGAACCTGCCTCGAGGTCACCGGCCGCCACCTCGGCCCCGGCGGGGCGGGGGTCATCCAGCTCGGCACCCCGACGCAGGCGACGCTGCTCGCCGACCACCTTCACCGGAGGCCCGGGATCGGGCTGCGGATCGACGAGATCCGCACCGTCGACGGCGCGAACGGCGTCCTCGCCCGCGTGTCCCGCGCCTGAGACGAGCGTCGCGGCCCACCGGCTTCGGTCGCGCGCCCCGGTCTGTCACGCTCCGCGTCCTCCGACAGGAGTCCGATCCGATCGAACGGTTGCGCGTCGTCGAGGACCGCCTGCTCGTGCTGGTGGTCCTGACCGCCGTCGCCGGCCTCGCGCTGCCGACGGCCGGGGCTGCCCTCGCCGGCGCGGTGGGCCCGCTGCTGGCGCTGCTGATCTTCGCCGTCTCGCTGAGCTTCGACGCCGACGCCCTGCGTGCCGTCCTGCGCCGCCCCGGGCTGCAGTTGCTCGCGACGCTGCTGGTGTACGTCCCGATGAGCCTCGTCGCGCTCCTCCTCGCCCGGATGACGTTCGGCGCCGGGCCACTGTGGCTCGGCCTGATTCTGCTCGGCACATTGCCCACCGACGTCTCCTCGCCGCTGCTGGTGTGGATCGCCCGCGGCAACGTGGCGCTGGCCTCGGTCTTCAACGCGGTCAACACCGCGATATCGCCGGTGGTCGTCCCGCTGCTGTTCCTCGTCTACACCGGCGTCCGTCTCGACGTCCCCGTACTCGGACTGGTCGCCGACCTCGCCGCGACGGTGCTGGTGCCGACCCTCGCCGGCGTCGCCGTCCGGACCCGGTGGCGGCAACGCATCGCACGCATCGAGCCGGTCCTGTCGGCGACCGGGGCGCTGTCCTATCTCGCGCTGTTGTTCGCCGTCGTCGGCACGAACGCCGCTGCGATGCTCGACGCCCCGGTCACGATGCTGCTGCTCGCCGGGGTCGCGCTCGTGCTCAACCTCAGCGGGTACGGGATCGCGTTGCTCGCAGGCCCGCCGCTGCCCGACCCTCGCGACCGGGTCGCGATGCTGTTCACGGTCAGCAAGAAGGAGTTCTCGATCGCCGCGCTGGTCGTGTTCGCCAGCGGCCTGCCGGCCGAGGTCGCACTCCCGGCCGTCGTCTACGCCGTCGTGCAGATGGTCACCTCGCCGGCGGTCGCGCACCGGCTCGCCCGACGGACGGCGGTCGCGCCCGGACCGGGCTGACACTGGCCACGCTCAGGCCACCGACTGTCCCAGGCCGCCGACCTCGAGCGCCTCGGTGAGCGTGTCGACGACCGGGACGCCGACGGCCTCGAGTTCCGCGCGCGGGTGCGAGCCGCCGTCGTAGAGCACGCAACGGGCGCCGACGTGGGCGGCGGCGATGGCGTCGTCGATCGCGTCGCCGACGACCAGGACCTGCTCGGGGGCGCTGTTCGTGAGCGGCATCACGTGCTCGAGATGTGCCTCGAGGTGGGGCGCCTTCGGCCCGCCGCCCGGGCCACGCAGCCCGTCGATGCGGACGAAGCGGTCCTCGATGCCGAGCCGTTGCACCAGCGGCAGCAGTTCGTGGTGGCGGTACATCGACAGCAGCGACTGCGACCGGCCGAGCCCGGCCACCTGTTCGAGGGCGACCTCTGCGTCCACGGCCAGGCGGGCACGCTCGAGCGCGTCCTTGTAGCCGCGGTGGTAGACGTCGTCGAGCAGGTCCCACTCGTCCTCGGGGATGGAGCGCTCGAACAGGCGCTCGTAGAAGACCTTCACCGGCCGGGTGTAGAGGCGCTGGTAGGTCGCGAGGTCGGTCGGGGGCAGACCGCGGTCGGCCATGACGGCGTTGAGCGCCTCGACGACCAGCAACTGGTCGTCGAGCAACGTGCCGTTCCAGTCCCAGACCAGGTGCCGGATCTCACTCATGATCGATTCCCGAGACCGGCTCCGGTGCCGAACGACCCCACAACCGCACCTCCGCCGCCGCTCAGCGCGCGAGGCTACCGGCAGGGGGATGGTCGGCTGGCCGCATCGGCGGCGATGTAGTCGTCCTCGCGGTCGTGCCGGCCGTGCCCGTCGCGCGAGTCGTAGCGGGCGATGGCCAGGCCCTGCTCGATCAGGTACAGGCCCGCGTCGATACCGTCGACATCGAGGTAGCGCAGCAACCGGTCGTAGCGGTCACGGTCGTCGCGGGCCCCGGCGACCAGTGCCACCTCGCGTCCGTCGACCAGTTCGGCCAGCGCGGCGGTCGCCTCGGCGTAGCCGCACTGCTCGCGCTCGGGGGCGTCGATGCCGATGACCCGGACCCGCTCCTCGGTGCCGTCGGGTCCACGGACGTCGACGGTGTCACCGTCGATCACCCACTCGACGGTCCAGCCCTCCTCGCCGGATGGCGCGGCCGACGGCGGCAGGCACGCCCCGAGGAGCACGGCCAGGACGACCGGCACGATCCCCGCCACGCGCACCGGGATCCCTTCGCCGTCCGGACGTCAGCGAGGGTAGGAGATCTGCTGCACCGCCCAGGCGTTGCCGTCGGGGTCCTCGAAGTACGCGAACCCGACGTTGTCGAGCGGCCCGCCGCGTCCGGGGTTCTCGCCCAGCACCTGCACGTCGCTGACCGGCACGCCGCGACCCGCCAGTTCGTCGCGCGCCGCCTGGATGTCGGGCACGACCAATTGCAGGCCCTTGAGCGAGCCCGGCGGCATGGGCGGCACCACGCCCTCGCCGATCACGATCGAGCACCCGGATCCGGGCGGTGTGAGCTGCACGACCCGCTGCCCCTCGCCGATCACCGTGTCGTGGTCGACCGTGAATCCGACCTGGTCGGCGTAGAACGCCTTGGCGCGGTCCACGTCCGACACCGGCACGACCACGACCTCGAGGGTCCAGTCCATCCGTACTCCTTCGTGTGGGGGCCATGGGTCCGACGACGCGCGCCGCCGAAACTCATCGTCGCAGGCGCGTCGCGTCAACGGCTGCCGCGGCCGAACTCGGCGGCGTACAGGCCGGCCGGGCGGGCGACCGGGCGCTCGTGCGGCGCCGGGGTGCCGCGCTCGGCCAGCGCCGCGTCGAGCCAACCCTCCTGCCAAGCCCGCCACAGGCGTGACAGGTCCCAGGCGCGGGTGCCGGTCACGGTCGCGCCCATCCTCCCCCGCCGCGACACCCGGCCCTCGGCGACCAACAGCCAGGCGTGCAGCACGGTCCAGGCACAGTCGTCGAGGTGGCGCTCGAAGTAGGTGGTCTGGGTCGTGCCGGTGCGGTCATCGAGCGAGAGGAACAGCACCCGCTGCCCCGAGCGCTGCGCCGGCGACTGCACCGCGACCTTGACGCCCGCGACCCGGACCGTGGACTGGGTCGGCAGGGACTGCAGGTCACATGCACGCACCACGCCGAGCGCGTCGAGCAGCGGCTCGTAGAAGCTGATCACGTGGCGGCTGACGTCCATGCCCGACAGGGCGAGTTCCGAACGAACCCGGTCGGATTCACGGTCTTCGGGCAACTGCGGCGTGTGGTCGGCGTTCAGGTCCATCGCCGTCTGCTCGACCTTCCGGCCGTCGACCCTCGCGGCTGCCTTGCGCCGCCGACCGGCCCCGGCCCACAACTCCTCGACGGCCAGGCGCAGTGCCCGGCGCCCGGACGGGCCGCCCCGGCGACCCACCCCGGCGACCTGATCCAGCGCGCCGACCTCGGCCAGCGCCTCGGCGGTCGGGCGCGACAGCCCACCGCGTTCCCGCACGTCGGCGAGCGAGGTGTACGGGCGGCCGGCGAGCAGTGCCTCGACCTCGGCGTCGGTGATGCCGCGCAGGTCCTGCAAGCCGATGCGCACGGCGTAGCGGTAGCCGTTGCCGGCCTCGCCGCTGTCGAACCCGGTCGGCGGCACCGGCCGCGGGGTACGCACGGCCCTCGGCGCCTTGCCGGATTTCGGGCGCGGGACCCTGCCCTCGGGCACCTCCTCCGGCCACGTCCAGCCCGGCGGCAGGTGCGGGGTCGGGTCCTCGCCGTGCTGGACCGCGCGGACCGCAGTGGTCAGGCCGAGCAGGTGGTCGGCCAGGCCGCGGTCGACCACCTCGGCCGTGTACGGACCGAGCGAGCGGTTGACGTCGGCGGGCAGCACCGCGACCCCGAACAGGCGGCACTCGTCGAGGATCATCCGGCGCGGATACATGCCGGGGTCGTGGGTGAGCAGGCCGGCGGCGAACTCGGGGAACACGTGCGCCTTGAGGAACGCCGAGCGGTAGGTCGGCACCGCGAACGCGGCCGCGTGTGCCTTGCAGAACCCGAACGAGGCGAACGACGCCACCTGGTTCCAGATCCGTTCGGCGTCCTCGCGCGTCAACCCGCGATCCAGCGCCCGGGCGATCACCCAGCCGCCGATCGAGGCCAGCTTCCTCGGATCGGACAACTGCCGGCGAAGCAGGTCGGCGTAGGCGAGGTCGCAGCCGGTGATCGCGGCCAGCACCCCCATGACCTGCTCGTGGTAGACGATCACGCCGTGGGTCTCGCCGAGCACCGGCTCCAGGCACGGATGCAGGTAGGTGGTCACCTCCTCGCCGTGGCGGCGCGCGACGTAGGGGGTGACCATGTCGGCCTTGACCGGGCCGGGACGGAACAGCGAGATCTCGGTGACGAGGTCACCGAACCGGTCGGGTTGCAGCCGGCCGAGCAGTTCGCGCTGACCGGGCGACTCGATCTGGAACATCCCCACCGAGTGGGTCGAGCGGATCAATGCGTAGGTGTCCTCGTCGCCGCCCGGGATGGCGTCCATCGCCAGCCGTCCCTTCCCGTCCCGTCCCGGTAGGGCAGGGTCCGCGTCGCGGGTCGCAGGCAGACCGGCCGCGTTGTCGCCGTTGACCAGGCCGAGCGCGTGGGACATCGCCGAGAGCATGCGCACGCCGAGCACGTCGAGCTTGAGCAGGCCGAGCGCGGCGACGTCGTCCTTGTCGAACTGGCTCATCGAGTAGCCGTGGGCCGAACGTTCCAGCGGCGTGCGCGAGGTCAGGTCGCGGTCGCCGAGCAGGATCCCGCACGGGTGCATGGCGAGGTGGCGCGGGAACCCGTCGATGCGTTCGACCAGGTCGAACATGCGGTTGAGCTGTCCCGCGTCGAGGCGACTGTTCTTCAACTCGGGCAGGCGGTCGACGGCGGTGCGCGCGTCGCGGGCGCGGGTGTGGTGGAAGCCCTTGGCGACCAGGTCGATCTCCTCGGGCGGCAGGCCGAGCACCTTGCCGACCTCGCGCACCGCCATGCGGGCCTGGAAGGTCTCGACCATCGCGACGCACGCGGTGCGCTCCTCCCCGTAGCGGGCCACGACCAGGTCGTAGACGTCCTCGCGACGGTGCGACTCGACGTCGAGGTCGATGTCGGGCAACTCGTCGCGGTAGGGGTTCATGAACCGTTCGAACGCGAGGTCGTTCGCGATCGGGTCGACGTCGCTGATCCGCAGCGCATAGCAGACCAGGCTGCCGGCGGCCGACCCGCGGCAGGCCACCAGCACGCCGAGGTCGCGCACGTCGGCGACGATGTCGGCGACCGCGAGGAACAAGTCGTGCAGGCCGAGTTGGTCGACCATCTCGAGTTCGCGCTCGAGCCGTTCGCGCACCGCGGGGGTGATGCGGGTGTAGCGCTGCGCCGCCCCCGACCAGCAGCGTTGGTGCAACTCCCCCGCCGCCACCTCGGTCGACAGTCCCGACAGCCGCGGGACGTGCAGACCACCGATGCCGAGGTCGACGTCACAACCCGTGGCCAACTCGTGGGCGGCGACCAGCAGGTCGGGCCGTTCCCGGAACCGTTCGTGCTGGTCGGCGGCGCTGGTGAACCATGCTTCCGCGGTGGCGCGGCCGAGGTGGTGGCGGCCGAGCGGCACCTGTTGACGGACGCAACGCAGCACGTCGGCGATCGCGGCGTCGTCCGGGATGAGGTAGCGCACGTCGTTGACCGCGGCGGCCCGCACCTTGAGCCGGTCGGCGACCTCGAGCGTGCGCCGGATGCGGGGGTCGCGCCGGGCGGTCGACGGTCGCTGGCCGGCGCCG
>JAGXST010000232.1 GCA_018335555.1 Actinomycetota bacterium
CTCCTGCTCGCGGCGCTCGCCACAGCTGCGTGGGGTGTATGGCGGGTGGCGGGCAACCGAGGCACACCGGATGATCCGCGCCGGCTCGCCGGCACCGCCACCGCCCCCGCGATCGCTCGCAACGCATCACGTCGAGCGCTAGCCAAGCGAGGCACGACGCTGCGGCCCTCGCTGACCAAGCCGCGACCCACCGACGTCGGCTACCTGCTCGGCACCGCCAAAGGACGTGAGGTCTGGGCAACCGTGGAGGACTCGATCCTGCTCGTCGGCCCGCCCCGTTCCGGCAAGGGACTGCACCTGGTCATCCCCGCGATCCTCGACGCGCCCGGTCCGGTCATCACCACCAGCACCCGACCGGACAACCTCACTACCACGCTCCGAGCACGAGAACGTCACGGCCCGGTCGCCGTGTTCGACCCCCAGCAACTCGCACCTGGCCTGCCCGCCGGACTGCGCTGGTCGCCAGTGCGTGGCTGCGAGACGCCACTGACCGCGATGATCCGCGCGACCGGGCTGGCGTCCTCGACCGGGCTCGGCGCGGGCGGGGTGGACAACGGCGGGTTCTGGGAAGGCAAGACCCGCACCGCCATCCAAGCGCTGTTGCACGCTGCCGCGCTCGACGGCCGCGACGCAGCGACGCTGTATCAGTGGGCGCTAAACCCCACCGCAGCCGCGGACGCCGTGCGCATCCTGCAAACCAACCGGGACGCGGCAGCCGGCTGGGCCGAGTCACTCGACGCGATGATCCAGTCCGACCCGCGCACCCGCGACTCCATCTGGCAAGGCGTGTCCCTCGCCTTCGCATCGCTGGCCGACCCGCGCGTCATCGACGCGATCAGCCCACGCGCCGGCGAAGCGTTCGACCCCGCCTCGTTCCTGCGCGACAACGGCACCCTGTACCTGCTCGCCACCGGCACGGGCGCCGGCGCGTCAGCAGCCCTAGTCGCCGCGTTCATCGAAGACCTCGTAGAAGTCGCCCGCGTCGCCGCCGCAACCTCACCCGGCGCCCGCCTCGACCCGCCGTTGATGCTCGCCCTCGACGAGATCGGCAACCTCGCCCCGCTCCCGTCCCTGCCCACACTCATGGCCGAAGGTGGCGGCACCGGCATCACCACCCTGCCAGTCCTCCAGTCGCTCGCCCAAGCCCGCGTCAAGTGGGGCAACGACGCCGCCGGCGCGATCTGGGACGCGAGCATCGCCAAGGTCATCCTCGGCGGCGGCTCCAACAGCCGCGACCTCCAAGACCTCTCGACCCTGATCGGCGACCGCGACGACACCACCGACTCCACCAGCATCGACGCCTACGGAGGACGCTCCCACCAACGCTCCATCCGCCGTGTCCCCATCATGTCACCCGACACGCTACGGACCCTGCCGTTCGGCATCGGCGTCATCCTGCTACGCGCCGCACCACCCATCGTGACCGACCTGCGCGCCTGGACCGACCGCCCCGACAGCACCACCCTCCAAGCTCAACGCCACGAGGTCGAAACACGCCTGCGCGCCGCCCCACGCTGACCCAGGGAGCCGCCACACACCTTCCAACCGAAGCACGCACCCGCGCTGCCCGGAAGGAAGAACACCGATGACCATCCGCACCCAGCAGTCCCTGTCTGGCTTCATCGCCTCCGAACCCCAGCTGACCTTCACCACCCAAGGCGACGCCCGGTTCTACGCCAAGGTCGGCCAAGAGCACTACCAGCGCAACGCCGACGGCACCTTCACCAAGCTCGACACCACCTTCCACGACCTCGTGATCTACCGGAAGTCCGCCGAACGGGCCTACGAACGCTTCGCCAAGGGCGACAAGTTCATCGCCGAAGGCCAGCTCCGCACCTACACCCACGAGGTCGACGGGCAAACCGAACAACGCGAGGAGTTCATCGCCAGACGGATCGGTCACGACACCGCCCGCACCACCTACACCATCGACCGCAGCCGCCGTACCGACCCGGACAAGACCCAGGGCACCGACGTGCCATCCCACCGTGAGGCGTCGAACCACGACGAACCCGCCGTGTCGCTCTGACCGTCGCGTCAGGACGTGCCTGCTATGGACACCAACGGCCACCGGCCCGAACGCAACCACCCTCGACCAGCCGCCGAGACCGACACGGCCGACGCGAGGTACGACCTCGGGCTAGACCTCGACGGCGAGGAGCCGTACCTGCCCGACCCGCCACGCCCCATCAACTGGAACACGCTGTCAGCCGACCAGGCCGAGACCGCCTGGATCGAGCTTGACGCCTGGGTGAACTGGCTGCGCCGAACCTACGGGCTACCCGCCGCGATTGTCCCCCCATACTGGCATCGCCACCCCGAACTCGTCTGGGAACTGTCCGCACTCCACCTGCACTGGCTCGGCGCCTACGACCCCGAACAGCACGGCTCCGCCCCCATCGGCTGGCACCGCGACTTCGCAGACACCCGAGAACGGCTCCGCGAATGGGTCGCCACCTCCGGCACCCGCCTCGACCGCGACCGACCAACCCGCCAAACCACCTGGCCCGGAGAACCTCCCGGCCCTGACGCCGAGGAGCAACCCATCGTCGACCGTCCTGCCGACTTCGCCCGATTCGTCGCTCAGGATGTGCAAGGCCGTCGGCGCGCGACGTATCGAAGGAGCTGAAGATGACCGAGCAGGCCACCACGTTACTGACGGTACGGCAGGTCGCTCAGCGGCTCGCGCTCGATCCCAAGACCGTCTACGAGATGATCTGGTCCAACGAGATTGAGTCAACCCGAGTGGGTCCGACCGGCCGTGCGATCCGTGTCTCGGAAGCACAGCTTGCCCACTACATCGAGCGCAACGCGCGCGGAGCGCTAGCACGTCGGTGAGTGTCCTACGGCCCGAGCGAGGGTCGGGTGCCGTTGCGTCCTGATGGTGGTGGGGGAGCAGGCGATGGAGATCGGCGGGGCCGGTCTAGGACGTTGGCGATGTCTTCCAGGTCGCCGGTGAACAGATGCGCATAGATCTCCAAGGTCATGCGGACGGAATGCCCCAGCCACTTCGCGACGAACGGAGCAGGCTTGCCCAGCCGGATCAGCTTGCTCGCGCAGGTGTGCCGCAGGTCGTAGGGGACGATCGTCTCGTCCAGCCCTGCCTTGCCGACAGCCGGTGCGAACACGCGCCGCCTCCAGTTGCGCAGGTCTGTCACCCCGAACACCAGCTCATCAGCGTTCATGTCGGCGGTGTGGGTCTTGAGGCCGGTGTGCAGCGAAGCGGGAAGGGGCAGCCGCCGCTGGCTGGTTCGCCCGCGAGCCTGCTTCTTCTGCGAGGTGAGGGTGGCGTAGCCGTCATCGATGTCGCGGGTGCGCAGCCCCAAGGCCTCGTGAGGTCGCGCACCCATCGTGGCGAGGAAGTCCACGAGCAGCCGATGCTGCCGTGGGGTGGCAGCCACGAGCCGGTCCAGCTCGCGGTCGGTGAGCACGTTGATGTCGCGGTCTCGCGTCGTAGTGCCGACTGTGACCTCGGCGCGGCAGCGGTGGCCGTCCTTGCCGAGTGCGTTGTCGAGCAGCATGTTGAGGGTCTGGTAGATCGCGATGCGGGTGTCGACTCCCTTGCCGGCGCGCCGGGCATCCTCCAGGATTGCTCGCAGGTCGTCGGGGGTGATGGTGCCCAGCTTGCGGTAGGCGAGTGCCGGTTCGATCCAGGCGCGGTAGGCCCACTCGTGTTTTTCGACCGTTGCCGGACTGACCTCGCTGGTGCGGCGTGCGAGGAACCGGGGCCACTCCTGGTCGAGCGTGCTGCGCAACGTCTGGGTCGAGGTTGCCAGTGGCATGCCAAGCCGTTGCGCCTCCTCGATCTCCTCCGCTTTGCGTTGCCACGCCTCGGCCTCCTTCTTGCGACGGAAGGTCCGGCGCTGTCGGGAGCCGGCCTCTCGCCAGCGGACGGTGTAGGAGGAGGTGCCCGTCTTGCCGGGTCGCTCAGTCAGCGATGCCATCGTGGGTGCCCTTGGGTCTCCATGGGTCCACGTGTGGACCCATTTTGGACCCAGGTACGCCGCGACTGCCCTCGATCTCCTCAGCATGAAAACGCACGAAACCCCCGCCAGACACCTTCTGACGGGGGTTTCGGCTAGCTCGTGCTACGTGGACCGGATGGGATTTGAACCCACGACCCCCTCCATGCCATGGAGGTGCGCTGCCGGACTGCGCTACCGGCCCGAGACGCCTGACACGCGGGACGCGTGCCGTGCGGCGGGGCAATGTACACGGTGTCACGGAGTCGGTCGAACCAGCTCCCATGGCGGCCGGCTCGGGTCGACGGGGGTGCGCCGCAGCCCGGTCGGGGTCACGGCAGGTGGCCGCTACGCTCGTGCATTCCCCCTGGTCCGGGGGTTTTCACGTGCCGCGACAGTGCACCCGCGAGTTCCAAGGAGACGTCGGTGAGCAACGGGCAGGCGACCCCGACCGGTGACGAGGTCGAGCGCTACGACCCGCTCGCTTTCGAGCCCGCCATCGCGGCCCGTTGGCACGACGAGCGGGTCTACTCGTTGCCGCTCGACGCCAACCGCGAGGACGGCGGGTTCTACGCGCTGACGATGTTCCCGTACCCGAGCGGCGACCTGCACATGGGGCACGCCGAGATCTTCTCGATCCACGACACCCTGGTCCGCCACCTGCGAATGACCGGCCGGACCGTGCTCAACCCGATCGGGTGGGACGCATTCGGGCTGCCGGCCGAGAACGCCGCCCGCAACCGCGGCGCCGACCCGGCGAAGTGGACCTACGACAACATCGCCGAACAGCGGGCCACGATCGCACGACTCGGGTACTCGTTCGACTGGGACCGGGTCCTGCACACCTGCGACCCGGAGTACTACCGCTGGACCCAGTGGCTGTTCCTGCAACTGTTCGACGCCGGCCTCGCCTACCGCCGCAACGCCGCGGTCAACTGGTGCGAGGGCTGCCAGACCGTGCTCGCCAACGAGCAGGTGGTCGACGGCGCCTGCGAACGGTGCGGCACGGTCGTGGTCAGGAAGCCCCTGACCCAGTGGTTCTTCCGCATCACCGACTATGCCGACGAGCTGCTCGACGCGTTGCCGACGCTGGACTGGCCCGAGCGGGTCAAGACCCTGCAGCGCAACTGGATCGGCCGCTCCGAGGGCGCCGAGGTCACGTTCCGTACCGAGGACGGCGACGACGTGGTCGTGTACACGACCCGGCCCGACACGCTGTACGGCGCGACCTACTTCGTGTTCTCGCCGGAGCACCCGCTGGTCGAGGCCCGCATGGGCGACGACGTCGAGTACCGCGCCTTCATGGACGAGGTGTCGCGCAAGTCCGAGGTCGAACGCCAGGCCTCGTTCGATTTCGTTGCGCCCCGGGCACGAGACGACAGCGAGACGGGCAAGGGCGCGAACCGGGCCAAGCGCGGCCTGCGGCTCAACTTCGACATGGTCAACCCGGTCACGGGCGAGTCGATCCCTGCCTACGCCGCCGACTACGTGCTGATGGACTACGGCACCGGCGCGATCATGGCGGTGCCCGCCCACGACCAGCGCGACTTCGACTTCGCCCGCCAGGAGGGCCTCGAGGTCCGCGTCGTGGTGTCGCCCGACGACGGTGTCGAGCTCGACGGTGCCACGATGGACGAGGCGTACGCAGGCGACGGCCACACGGTGAACTCGGACGACTACGACGGCCTGGACTGGCGCGAGACCAAGCAGCGGATCACCGCCGACCTCGAACAGCGGGGCCTCGCCAAGGCCACGGTCAACTACCGGCTGCGCGACTGGTTGGTCTCGCGCCAGCGGTCGTGGGGCCCACCGATCCCGATCGTGCACTGCTCCGTGTGCGGCGAGGTGCCCGTGCCCGAGGACCAACTGCCGGTCCGGCTGCCCGACGACCTCGACTTCCAGGTCGCCGGCTCGCCCCTGGCCATGCACCCGACGTGGAAGCACGTCGCCTGCCCGGCCTGCGGCAACGAGGACGCCACCCGAGACACCGACACGCTCGACACCTTCGTCGACTCGTCGTGGTACTTCCTGCGCTACCTCGACCCGCGCGACGACACGCGCGCCTGGCCGGTCGACGCCGCTGGCAAGTGGATGCCCGCCGA
>JAGXST010000233.1 GCA_018335555.1 Actinomycetota bacterium
TCGGCCACATGGTCGAGCACCGCGACCGCACCCATCTCGCGGAACGCCTGCTGGGTCAGGGTGACGCCACGGGGCGTGCGCAGACCGGCGCGGCGGTACAGGCCCTGGGCGATCGGCTTGTTCCACGCGAGGGAACTCGCCAGCACGTCCGGCCCGGTGTAGGGCAGCCCGACCAGTTCGAGCAGCGACTGCACGGTGCCGTCCTCGCCGGCGGAGCCGTGGAGGGTCAGGAAGGCGGCGTCGAAGCCACCCTGCTCGAGGACGCGGACGAGTTCGCCGTCGACGTCGAGCCGGGTCACCTCGTGGCCGTTGTCGGCGAGCGCATCGGCGACGCGGCTGCCGGACCGCAGGCTGACCTCGCGCTCGAGGGAGATACCTCCGGAGAGGACGGCGACGTTTGACGGCACGGGCGTACGACCTCCTGCTGGATCAGCCGACGCCGCCGCGGCCCTCGTTGGGACGCGACGCGGCGGCAGGGGCGTTGGCACCGTAGACGGCGCGGACCAGTTCGAGTTCGGCCTGGAGCAGTTCACCGAACCGCGCGACGCCCTCGGCGATGCGTTCGGGCGAAGGCTGTGAGAAGCACAGCCGCAACTGGTTGCCGCCGGACCCGTCGGCGTAGAAGCCACGACCGGGGACATAGGCGACGCGATGGTTGATCGCCTTGGCGAGCAGGTCCGAGGTGTCGATGCCGTCGGGGACGGTCATCCAGATGTAGAACGCACCGCTGGGCCGGGTCCAGCTCACACCTTCGGGCATGTGCTCGTCGAGGGCCGACAGCATCGCCTCGGCCTTCTCCTGGTAGACGCCACGGAACCGTTTCACCTGTTCGCGCCAGGGTTGGCTCGCGAGCCAGCGTTCGACGATCATCTGGGTCAGCGTGGCCGGGCACAGGTCGGCGGCCTCGCGCAGCAGCACCAGCTTGTCGCGCACGGGGTGCGGGGCGGCGATCCAACCCGTACGGACACCCGGTGCGAACGTCTTCGACACGGTGCCGACGTAGATGACCCGGTCGGGCACGAGTTCCCGGATCGAGGGTTGGATGCGACCGGCGAAGTCGAGCAGCCCGTACGGGTTGTCCTCGAGGATGAGCAGGTCGTGCTCGACGGCGAGCTCGGCGAGTCGGTGGCGACGTTGAACCGACAGCGACACGCCTGCCGGGTTCTGGTGGTTGGGGATCGTGTAGACCAGCTTGGCACGGCGGCCCTCGGCCTGAAGCTGCCCGAGCAGGTCATCGAGCGCGTCGACCTGCATGCCGGTGGCATCCATCGGGACGTGCCGCACGTCGGCCTGATGACTGGCGAGGGCGCCGAGGCCGCCCACGTAGGTGGGACCCTCCGCGATCACGACGTCGCCGGGGTCGACGAAACACTTGGTGATCAACTCCAGCGCCTGCTGGCCACCGGCGGTCACGACGAGGTCGTCGGCATGGGCGGGGACGTGCTCGTGGGCCATCACCTCGACCAACTGCTCGCGCAGTTCCGGTCGGCCCTGACCGATCCCGTACTGGAGAGCGACGGTGCCGGTCTCGCGGATGACCGCGGCAGCGACGTGCTCGGCAGCTTCGAGGTCGAGCGCCTCGACCGCCGGGTTGCCGCCGGCGAACGAGACGATCTCCGGTCGGGCCGTCAGGGCGAACAGGGCTCGGATCGCCGACGCGTTCATCCCCTGTACGCGCGCGGCGTAGCGGGAGAAGTAGGGATCGGTGTCGAGCCGCACACACGTCTTTCGGGGTTGCGCGCCGCCTGGTGTGGCGATCGCGCGTGTGGCCGATACGACGCCCGCCGGACACGAGCGCGACGCCGGTAGGATCGAGCGTAGCGAGCAGTCCGCGGCAACCGGGTAGGCAGCCATGACCGACGTGCAACTGGCCCCACCGGCGACCCGCCACGTCGCGGCAGGTGGGTGGAGACGCGCCGTCGTCGGTCTGGCGGTGGGCGCCCTGGCGGGCAGCCTGGCGCTGCAGGTGCTGCCACGCGACGCCTGGTACCGGCGCCGACGGGCCTGACATGACCAGGCGGCTGGTTCCACTGCACGGCGACGTGGTCGAGGAGTTGCCGCAGCCGTGTCGGCAGTGTCTGTTCTGGGAGCTGGGCGGGCCATGCCCCGCTCGCGAGGACTCGGTTGCCCGTGACGGCGACAGGGACGATGCCCTGACCCGCAAGGAGGCGTGGGCGTCGGCGTTGGCCCAGGACGGCCGGCACGCCGGTCGCGTGGTCAAGGTCGACGACGAGGTGGCTGCGCATGCGGTCTTCGGTCCTGCCGAGGTGTTCGCGCGCCGACCTGCGCTGGTGCCGTCCCCGACGCCGGGGTCGCTGCTGCTGGCCACCGTGTGGGTGCAGCCACAGTGGCGCGGGCTCGGGCTCGGACGCCTGCTCGTGCAGGCGGCGCTCAAGGAAGCGATCCGTCTCGACCTGCCCGCCGTCGAGGCCTACGGCGACCGCCGCTGGCACGAACGGGAGTGCCACCTGCCGGCCACCTGGCTGCTCCACGAAGGGTTCGGGGTGCACGGTGAACACCCGCGCACCCCGTTGTTGCGCATCGACGCGCGCCGCACGCTGCGCTGGGCCGAATCACTCGAGCACGCCCTCGAGGAGATGCTCGCCCACCTGCCCCGACGCGTGCGATCGCCTGCGCCTGCGCCTGCGCCGGTAGCGGCGCAGGCATCCCGGCACGCCGGTCGGGACGACGAGTACCCGCCGGTACGCTGAGCGACTGCCTCCTGCCGGATCCTCGAGACCCTCCCGTGCGTGCCTATCGCGAGTTGTTCGCGCATCCCGACGCGCGCTGGCCCCTGATCACGTCGACGATCTCGCGGTTGACGCCGGGCATGATCGCCCTGGCCATCGTGCTGATGCTGCGCGGCGCCGGCTACAGCTTCGCCGCAGCCGGCCTGGTGACCGCCGCCCACCAGATCGGGGTCGGGCTCGGCGCACCCGTGCAGGGACGACTGGCGGACCGCCTCGGGCAGACCCGCGTCCTGGTCCCCGATGCCGTGCTGTACGCGGCCGGGACCGTCGCCCTCGCGGTGCTCGCGGCTCGCGGCGCCGGGGTTGCCCTGCTCGTGGTCGTGACTGCCGTCAGCGGCCTGTTCCTGCCGCCGGTGACGGCCTGCTCGCGGGTGCTGCTCTCGCGCCTGTTCCCCTCCGGGCGGGGCCGCGAGACCGCGTTCGCGGTGTCGTCGATCGCGGTCGAACTCGGTTTCGTGCTGGGGCCGCTCGCGGCCGCGGCGATCACCAACCGCATCAACGGCAGCGCGGCCGTCGTGACCGCGGGGATGATCGCGATGGTCGGCGCACTCGGGTATGCCGCCACCCCCGCCGCGCGGATCGTGCCGCCACGCGCCCACGCGGTGGCACGCGGGGGAGCGCTGCGTTCGGCAGGCGTCCGGGTGATGGTGCTCGCCTTCGGTTGCATGGCCATCGTGTTCGGCGTCATCGACATCGTGGTTCCCGCCGTCGCCGAACAGGCCGGTGCGCCCGGGGCGGCCGGCAGCCTGCTGGCGGCCATTGCCGGAGGCAGCTTGCTCGGCGGCCTGGTGTACGGCGCGCGGTCGTGGCCCGGGACGCTCGACCAGCGGCTCCGGGTCCTCGTGGTGGTGCTCGCCCTCGGGCTGGCGCTGCTGCCGCAGGCACTCGGTTCCCTGCCCACCTTCGGCGTCGCGCTGTTCCTCGGGGGGCTCTTCCTGGCGCCGACCACCATCTGCGCGTTCCAACTGATCGACGACCTCGCACTGGCCGGCACCCAGACCGAGGCGCAGTCGTGGACCCAGTCCGCGGTCGTGTTCGGCGTGGCCGCCGGGGCGGCCGTCTCGGGCGGCGCCGTCGAGGTCCAGGGCCCTGCGCTCGCCCTGCTGGCCGGGGCGGGCGGGGTGGCCACCGGCGCGTTGATCATCCACCTCGGCGTCCGACGCCTGCGGCCCGCGGTGCCCGTCGCGTGAACCCTGATCAGCTCGCGGCGGCGCGCATGCGGGCGCCGGTCAGGAAGGCGACCAGTGCGTCGGCCAGGGCGGCGGCGATCTCGCGCTGGTAGCCGGGGTCTGCCAGGCGCCGGCCCTCGTCGGGGTGGGTGAGGAACCCGGGCTCGACCAGGGCGGCGGGGGCACGTGACTCGCGCAGCAGCGCCGTCGTCGAGGGGTGGGTGCGGCAGTTGAGGGTGCCGGTGGCACTGACGACCTCGTCGACCACGTACTGGGCCAGCAGCCGGCCGCGTTCGGAAACGGCGCCTTCGTGCCCGAAGTAGTAGGCGGCCGCACCGTGCGCGCCCGGCGAGTCCATGCCGTTGCAGTGGATCGACAGGATCGCCTCGACGTCCTCGCGGTTGGCGTGCTGGGCCCGCTCCGCCGGTGTCGGCGACGTGGCCGGTCCGCGGGCCAGGATGACCTGCGCGCCCATTGCCGCGAGCCGGCCCTGCAGCAGCGCCGCGATCTCCCACGTGACCTGGTGTTCCTCGATGCCGTCGGGATTGACGAACCCCGGCGAGTCGGGACTGTGACCGGGGTCGATCAGCACGCGTACGCCGGCGACGGAGTGTCGCGGCGCGCGACGGAGCCATTCACGCTCGCGCACGGCGTAGGCCGGCGCTTCCTGGTGCTGTCGGTAGAGCCGGCGCAGCAGGTCGACGGTCTCGGGTCCCGCGATGCCGTCGCTGTTGAGCCCGACGTTGAGTTGGAACTCGCGGACGGCATCGAAGGTCTGCGAGGCGTACAGGCCGTCCTCGTACCCCGCGTCGAAGCCGAGTTGGTTCAGGCGACGTTGCAGGTCGGCCACGTCGTCGCCCTGCAGCGGGGGCCGGGTGACATAGAGCATCCGGTCACCGAGGCGATAGGAGGCGCCGACGAGCGCGTGCCAGGTGTCGGGGCCGACGACGCCGTCGGCCGGCAGGCCGCGCTGCTGTTGGAAGGTGCGCACCGCAGCGAGGGTCTGCTCGTCGAAGACGCCGCGATCGGAGTCGCAGTGCATGCCGAGTTCGCCGAGCCGTCGTTGGACGTCCTCGACCTCGGGGCCGGCGGATCCGAGCTGAATGAGTTCCATACGGCCGCCGAGCGTAGGGCCTCGCGAGGTCGGTGCGGCCACGTCCGGCCGACTCAGCCCGATCGGCCGACTCAGCCCGATCCTCCGCGACCGCCGGCCCCGTCCCCCGGATGTCCTCGACCCCCGCCGCTCACGTCGCGTAGCCACCGGTCACCCTGTTCGGCGAACCCCATGCGGGTCAGGTAGCGCCGGTGCATGGCGGTCGTGCCATGGGCGGACACCTGCTCGAAGCCGGCGCCGCGGAGAACACCGGCGTCGCCGAACAGGATCTGGCCCGCGGTGAAGTCACGGTGCTCGGGCGTGACGTAGTCGAGGTCGAGGTGTCCGACGTCGCCGACCCGTCGCGCCAGCACGGCCCCGACCGGGACGGCGTCGCGCAGCACGAACCATGCCAGGTGGTCGTCCCGGATCCCGTCGAAGTCCGGTTGAGATTCGCTGATGTCGTCGAGGTGGAAGGCGACGAACCGTTCGAGCACGGGGGCGGACGGGTCGGCCTCGACGATCTCGAAGTAGGCCTTCCGGGAGCGGTCCCTGAGCAGGCGCCAGAGGTAGTAGACGTCGATGATGATGATGGCCCCGTTGGCCAGCCACACCGGCGGTGAGCCGATCAGCACCCCGTAGGTGGTGAACACGATCGCGCCGACGAGGTTGACCACCCGTAGCCGCAGCACCGAGGCCATCAGCAGGCTGGCCACGATCAGTGCCGAGGCGAGGTAGCCGATCAGTTCGACGACGTCTGGCATGGCGGCCAGGTCCTGTCGGTACGGCGATCACGGGGACAGCGCACTGCCCCGGGCGCGGGCCCGGGGCAGCGACGGGACGACTCGGCTCAGACGTACTCGGAGAGGTCTGCGAGCAGGGCCGACTTGGGCTTGGCGCCGACGATGCGCTTGTCGGGCTGGCCGTCCTTGAACACCATCAGCGTCGGGATCGACATCACGCCGTACTCGCGGGCGGTGCCGGGGTTCTCGTCGACGTTGAGCTTGAGGACCTTGAGCTTGCCGCCGTGCTCGTCTGCGATCTCGTCGACGATCGGTCCGACCATGCGGCAGGGTCCGCACCACTCGGCCCAGAAGTCGACGAGCACCGGAGCGTCGGCGTCGAGGACTTCGGTCTTCCACTCACCGTCGGTGACGGGGGTCGCGCCCATGTGTCGTTCCTTTGTCTGTCGGAGGATCGGGGAGGTGTGTCGCTGCACGTCGGAACGTGTGGTCGACGTCCGGCATTCCGCGTCAGCGCGGGTCCTCGGGGCGGGCATCGGTGTGCTCGGCGAGGAACCGTTCGGCGTCGATCGCCGCGCGGCAGCCGGTGCCGGCCGCGGTGATGGCCTGGCGGTACACCTGGTCCATCACGTCACCGCAGGCGAACACGCCGGGGACGTTGGTGGCCGTCGAGGGCTGTTCGACGAGCAGGTAACCCTCGTCGTCGCGGTCGAGCACCCCGTCGAACAGCCAGGTGTTGGGGATGTGGCCGATGGCGAGGAACAGCCCTTCGCAGGCGAAGTCGCGCGTCTCCCCGGACACGGTGTCGCGCAACAGCAGCGAGGACACCGCACCGTCGGCACCGTGTACCTCGGCGACCTCGGCGTTCCAGACGAACTCGATCTTGTCGTTCTTGAAGGCGCGGTCCTGCATGATCTTCGACGCGCGCAACTCGCCACGACGGTGGATCACCGAGACCTTCGAGGCGAACTTGGTCAGGAAGATGGCCTCTTCCATGGCCGAGTCGCCTCCTCCGACGATCACGACGTGCTTGTCCTTGAAGAAGAACCCGTCACAGGTGGCACAGGCGGACACGCCCGACCCCCACAGTTCGGTCTCGCCGGGCACGTCGAGGCGGCGGGGCTTCGCGCCGGTCGCGATGATCAGCGATCGGGTCGAGATGGTCAGTCCCGACGCGGTGGTCAGCGTCTTGAGCGGGCCGGACACGTCGACCGCGGTGACGTCCTCGGTGACGAACTGGGTGCCGAACCGCTCGGCCTGGGCGCGCATGTTCATGATCAGTTCGGGACCCATGATCCCTTCCGGGAACCCGGGGAAGTTCTCCACGTCGGTGGTCAGCGTCAACTGGCCGCCGGTGGGCCCGCCGTCGACCACGCCCTCGATCAGCAGCGGCTCAAGCGCGGCACGGGCGGTGTAGAGCGCGGCCGTGAGACCGGCCGGGCCGGAGCCGATGACGACGACGTCGTGGATTCGGGCGTCGGGGGCGGGGCGGTCGGTGACGGACATGCGGGCAGCACCTGTGATCGTTGGGCGGACGGCGTACGCCGGACGTTGGCGCATCGGGAGGCGACGCACCGGCAGCCTAAACGGCGCCCGCCCGGGCGACATTCCCCGACGGGTGTGTCCGGGTCAGGGCCGGGCTGCCAGCAGGTCGCAGGTCGCGCGGTCGAGCACCCGCACCTCGGGGACCGACCAGGTGTCGGTGTCCGGGTCGAGTGTGACGAGTCCGAGCACGACGACCGGGGTGCCCTGGTAGTCGGCGATCTCGGCGTAGGCCGGGATGCCGTCGTCCCGTCCGTCGTCCGAGGCGGACGCCAGGCACGCGACGACCGCTTCGCGGTCGGCGTCGCTCGGGCTCCCCGCCGTCCGGGCTCCCGAGCCGTCCGTGAGCGCGGTCTGCCACCGGTCGTCGTACTCGCGCGCCAATGCCTCACCCTCGGACGCAGGCAGACGCTGCGCGGCGAGGTCGGTCAGGTCGGGCGTCAGCAGGACGGCGTCGAGATCGTCCTCGTCGAGCGAGCGTCCCTCGGCGACCAGCACCGGCCCGTCGCCCTGGCGTGCGACCGCCGAGAAGCCGTCCTGCTCGGCGGCGTCGCCCTCGGCCTCCTCGGTCTCCTCGGTCTCGAAGAACTCCTCGTCGGCCCCGGCAGCGCTGTCCTCGGCCGGAGCCTCCATGGTCGTCACCTCGTCGGCGGCACCGTCGTCCGCCTCGAGCGACTCACCCGTGGCGGACTCGGGTGACTCGTCCGCGCCCCCGCTGATCGAGCTCAGGCCGGCGACGCCGGCCACGACCACGAGGACCGCGGCTGCGGCGCCGGCCAGTGCGCCGACCCAGCGGGGCATCGCCCGCGCGGCGCGGCGCGCGGCAAGGTCGTCGCGCTGCGCCAGCTCGGCCTGCGCGGCAACACGTGGATCGGGTTCGTCGGCCACGACGGGTGCGAGCACGTCGGCCAACTCGGCGTCGAGTGCGGCGCGCAGGCGCTGGGCGAAACCGTCGGGGAGTTCGACCGGGTCCACCGCGGCCAGGGCGTGGTCGGCGCGCTTGGCCGCGTCGAGTTGGGCGCGCAGCGCGGCGTCCCCGGCGAGCGCGGCCTCGAAGGCCTCGCGCTCGTCCGGGGCGAGATCGTCCGACAGGTAGTCGGCGATGCGCTC
>JAGXST010000234.1 GCA_018335555.1 Actinomycetota bacterium
TGTTGGCGGCCTCGCTGTTTGCGCATGTGGCGGCAGCGTTCGGTCAACATGGTTCGGCGGTGGTGTGTGGGGATGGCGGCGTTCACCATGTCGCCATCCATCCGCGGATCTCGACGCGGACGGCGGTGACTTCGGCGCCGATGTTGAGTAGCTCTTCGACGACGAGGTGAACTATCCGCGCGGCGATGGCTTCGGTGAGCGGGCCGGGTAGGAGATCGACTCCGACGGTGATGCGTTGGGGACTGTCGGCTGGGTGGGGTAGCTCGGTCTGGTTGATCATCGTCAGTCCCGGGTGAGTTCGGCGGCTGCGCGCTTGGCGCAGGCGTCGTCGACGAGGTCCTTGTTGTCGGATGCGGCGGCGATGAGCGCGGCGGTCGCGGCGTTGTTCAACGCGCGGGGCAGGCCGTTGGCGGCGCGGTGCAGTCGGGCGATGGCGTCATCGGCGAACAGCGGTTCGTCGCGTCCGACGAGTGCGAGGTGGTGTCGCAGGTAGCTGGCGGACTCGGCGAGGTCCATTGCCTTGATCGTGTAACGGGTGGCGATGCGCTGGTCGAGGGCGGCGAAGACGCCCATGCGCAGCTGGCGGGACAGGGTGGGTTGGCCGAGGAGGATCCCGGCGAACGGCGAGGTCGAGTCCATGTCCTGGTTGGTGAGCAGACGGAGTTCCTCGAGCTGGGCCGGGGTGAGCAGGTGCGCTTCGTCGAGCACGAGCAGGACACGTCGGTGGCGTTCGGCTTCTTCGGCGGCCAACAAGTCGGCGGCTTGGGCCATCACTTCGGCCTTGTGAAAGCGGGGTTCGGCGCCGAGTGCGCGCACGATGGTGACGTAGAGGCCGCGAGTGCCGAACGCGGGGTTGGCGACGTAGATGATGGTGTGCCGGGTGGGGTCGAGCCCGGCGACCGCGGCTCGCACCGACACCGTCTTGCCTGCGCCGACGTCACCGACGATCACGCCGAGGGCGGACTCGGCGACGCAGAAGCCGATGCGGGCGACGGCCTCGGCATGGGCGGCGCGGGTGTAGACGTCGCCGGCCGCGATGCGCTTGGAGAACGGTGTGCGGTCGAGGCCGAAGTGCGAGACCCACGGAGCGCGGCTCACGATGCCACCTCGCCGGTGTCGGGATCGACGTCGAGCAGCGGCACTTGCGCGTAGGAGACGGGCCCGACGGTTTCGGCGTCATGGGCGGCGGCGACCAGGCCGAGGTAGTCGACGCCGGTCGCCTCGGGTGCGGGTCGGGCAGCTTGTGGCACCGCCTTGTGGGTGTGGTGGCCGATGACGAACGGGGTGGCCACGCCGGCGGCGTTGCCTTCGACGAACACGTCGATGGCGGCCAGGTTCTCGGGGTCGAAGCGCAGCTCGACACGCCGCCCGACCAGCGCTGGGTCGACCGAGTAGTGGTTGCCGTCGAGGCTCACGGTCGCGGTGCGGGTCACCTTGCGTTGCGCCGACCAGCGGAACGCCTCGACGAGACGGGCGGGATCGGGGGCCCGCGGTGGCCCGCCGGCGTCGAAGCGGGCCTCGGGAGTCTGGTGCGTCTCGGCGTGGGTGCGGCGGTTGGCGACCTGGTCGACCCACGCCGCGAAACGGTCGTTGAGCTCGTCGAGGGAGTCGATGCCGACGTGTTCGGCCTCGGCGATGAACCGCTCGCGGATGTAGCGGTTCAGTCGCTCCTGTTTGCCGCGGCCTTGGGGCGAGTAGGGCTTGGAGTGCACCAGGCGGATGCCCAGCACCGCACACGTGCGGGCCAGCATGTGGTTGGCGAAGGGGGCGCCGTTGTCGGCATGCAGGACCTCGGGCAGACCCCGGCGCACGATGGCCGCGCGCAGCACATCCTGGCCGGCCCGGGTGTTCTCGACGCTCATGAACCGCCCATGCACCAGCAGGCGGCTGTGGTCATCGACGATCAGGAACAGCTTCGCTCGCAGCGATACCTCGACGCGGGGATGCGGCACCCACGGCCCGACGAGCACGTCGGTGATCCACCGTTCGTTCCGGTGCTCGGCCTCATAGCGTCCGAACGCCTTGGGCTCCGCGGCGAGCGCTTCGCGGTGCAGGCCACGTCGGCGCAGCTGGGCGCGCAGGGTCCGCTCGGCGACGCGCACGCCGTGGCGGTGCCAGATGATGTCGGCGATCGCGGCGGCTGAGCGGGTGGGCAGCTCGAGACGCAACGCAGCCGCCTCGTCGAACAGCTCGGGATGCCGGCGTACCCCGCCGGCATCGGCGCGCACCTGGGGCCGCAACGCGTCGAGGCCGCCGGCGCGCCACTCGCGGATCCAGCGGTCGATGGTGTTGCGCGAGTAGCGGCGTTCGGTGCCGTCGGGGTGGGCGTGGCTGCGCTCTGCCGCGGCGCGCACCACCGCACCCCGCTCGACCGGGCTCAACCGGGGGTTCGACCCCTCGGCGATCACCGCCCAGCGGTGCAACGCGATCTCCTCGGCGTGGTCGTTGCTCATGTCGTGGTCCTCTCGTCGTCGATGTCACGGGACAGGAGGGATCAAACGACGCCTGCCGACGATCAGCGAGAGCGGATCGCTGTTGGCGGCCAGCAAAGCGCCGCCGGTGACAAGCGCGGCGAAGGGCCACAACCCCGGCAGGCCCGGGCCGGCCCGCGACTGCACCGCGGCGAACGCCGACGCCATCGCATCCAGCGCCCGGCCGGCGGGCTCGATCCGCAGCACCGGCGCGAGGCCCGACACCTCGACCACCACCGCCGAGAATCCCGCAGCCAACAGCGCCGCCCGCCGCAAGAACCGGCGCACCCAGTCGCGGGCGGTGGTGTGAGGAACGTTCAGCCGGGCGGCGACGGTCCGCACCCCAACGCCCACACCGACGACCACAGCGGCGACGGCTTCGCCGATCACCTCGACGACATCGAGCCGGCCCACCAGGCAGAACGAGGGCAGCAAGGCGTGACTCGCCCGGCACGGCACGCACCGCGCCCGGCGCACCCACAGCTTCAGACACAGCCCGCCGCACCGGACCGAACGTTCATAGCCCGACCAGAACGACATCGCACCCGCGCACCCCGGACAATCAGGGCGAGGGACCTCGACACCTCGGCCCTGAGCCATGTACTCATCGACGGACAGGAGGCACGGCCATACGATGGCCACCGGTGGCAACACCGCCTTGGACCCCTCCCGGCCCAGCGATCAACTGACAGGGAGGGGTCCACTCGCGTACAGGGACCACCCATCCTCACAGTCGGACCGCCGCCACGCCCATCCCATCACCAATGAGCACAGCCGAAACCGCGGGCTACGTCACCACCAAGTCAGGCCGCTAACAGC
>JAGXST010000235.1 GCA_018335555.1 Actinomycetota bacterium
GGACCGGCCTGTCGATGGGCGACCACGCCGCCATCACCGCCCACGAGTGGGGGATCACCCGCGAGGCGCAGGACGAGCTCGCCGTCGCCAGCCACACCAACCTCGCGGCCGCCTACGAGCGTGGCTTCCAGGACGACCTCGTCACGCCGTTCCTCGGTCAGGCCCGCGACCAGAACCTGCGTCCCGACTCCTCGATGGACAAGCTCGCGAAGCTCGCGCCGGTGTTCGGTAGGCAGTTCGGCGACGAGGCCACGATGACCGCGGGCAACTCCACGCCGCTGTCCGACGGCGCGTCGACCGTGCTGCTCGGCACCGACGAGTGGGCCGCGTCGCAGGGCCTGCCCGTGCTCGCCCACCTCACCTATGCCGAGACGGCCGCGGTCGACTACGTCCAGGGCGGTCAGGACGGCTCGCCGCCCGAGGGCCTGCTGATGGCGCCGGCCTACGCCGTGCCCCGCATGCTCGACAAGGCCGGGCTGACGCTGCAGGACTTCGACTACTACGAGATCCACGAGGCGTTCGCCTCGACGGTGCTCGCCACGCTGGCGGCCTGGGAGGACGAACGGTTCGCGAAGGAGCGCCTGGGGCGTGACGGGGCGCTCGGCGCCATCGACCGCGACAAGCTCAACGTCAATGGTTCGTCGCTCGCGGCCGGCCACCCGTTCGCCGCGACCGGCGGCCGCATCGTCGCCAACGCGGCCAAGCTGCTGCACGAGAAGGGCAGTGGCCGGGCGCTGATCTCGATCTGCGCCGCCGGCGGCAACGGCATCGTCGCCATCCTCGAGAAGCAAGGCTGAATGACATGGCAGACCGCTACCAGCAACTCGTCACCTCACCGCTCGGCCGCCAGGTCGCCGACGTGCTGAGCCTGCCCGTGCCCGAGCCGCTGCGGCGCTACGAGCCCGGCCAGTCGCTGGTCGAGGGCCTCGCGCTGGTCGGCGAGGCCAAGGGCGGCCGCCTGCTGCCCGCCGCCCTGGCCGTGCTCGAGGACGCCGGCGCGGACGTGCGCCGCACCGTCGACGGCAGCGAGAACCCGTACGGCGCGCTGGTGTTCGACGCCAGCGGCATCGACGACTCGAGCCGCCTGCGCGAGCTGTACGAGTTCTTCCACGCCGCGATCCGCAAGAGCGGACCTTCTGCCCGGCTGCTGGTCCTTGCCGGCGCCACCGACGAGGGCGACACGCGCCGCCGCACCGCGCAACGTGCCATCGAGGGCTTCACCCGCTCGCTCGGCAAGGAACTGCGCCAGGGCTCGACCTGCAACCTCGTGCGCATCGCCGAGGGCGCCGAGGATCGCGCCGCCTCGACCCTGGCCTTCCTGCTGTCGGCGAAGTCGGCGTTCGTCGCCGGTCAGGTCGTCACGTTGCGGGCCGGAGACGAGCCACTCGCCGAGGTCGAGGACGCCACCAGGCCGCACGCGGGGCGGGTCGCGCTCGTCACCGGCGCCGCGCAGGGCATCGGCGCGTCGATGGCGGCCGTGCTCGCCCGCGACGGCGCGCACGTGATCTGCGCCGACATTCCCGCCCAGGGTGAGTCGCTCGCCCGCGTCGCCAACCACGTCGGTGGGTCCACGCTGCACCTCGACGTCACCGCGCCGTCCGCGCCGCAGACCCTGGTCGACCACCTACGCGAGCGCCATTCCCAGGGGATCGACGTCGTGGTCCACAACGCCGGGATCACCCGCGACAAGACGCTGGCCGGCATGGACGACGCCCGCTGGGACAGCGTGCTCGACGTCAACCTGTCGAGCCAGGAACGCCTCGACGAGGCGCTGCTCGAGGCCGACCTGCTGCGCCCCCACGGCCGCATCATCGGCGTGTCGTCGATCGGCGGCATAGCCGGCAACCGCGGCCAGACCAACTACGGCGCGTCCAAGGCCGGCGTCATCGGCCGCGTCGAGTCGCTGGCCGACGAGATGGCCGATCGCCGGGCCACCATCAACGCGGTCGCCCCCGGCTTCATCGAGACCGCGATGACCGCCCGCATGCCGATCGGCGTGCGCGAGGCCGGCCGCCGGATGTCGAGCCTCGGCCAGGGCGGCCGCCCCGTCGACGTCGCCGAGGCCGTGTCGTGGCTCGCCGACGCCCGATCCGGCGCCGTCAACGGCCAGGTCGTGCGGGTCTGCGGCCAGAGCCTGCTGGGAGCCTGAGGGTGGGTGTCGTCGAACTGCCTCGTCTGCCCGACCTCGGGCCGCTGTACGCCCGCTCGCTCAAGGCGCTGCTGCCCCTGCGCGGCGGCAACCGGGGCGACACGCTGCCCGACCGCACCGTCGAGGTCGCCGACGTCGAGGTGACCGCCGACGCCGTCGCCGACTACGGGCGGGTGTGCGGCTTCGGCCTCGCCGACGACGTGCCGCTGACCTTCCCGCACATGCTGGCGTTCCCCCTCTCGGTGCACCTGATGGTCGCCGACGACTTCCCGTTCGCGCTACCGGGCCTGGTGCACGTCGCCCAGCGCATCGAACAGACCGACCCTGTCCGCGTCGGCGACCACCTCGACGTGCGCGTCCACACGGCCGACCTGCGGTCCCACAAGCGCGGCCGACAATTCGACGTGGTCGCCGAGGTCGACCGCGACGGGCAGACCGTGTGGACCGGCACCTCGACCTACCTACGCCGTGGTGAATCCGCCGGGGCGGCCGAGGGCGAGTCCGACGGCGGTGCCGCGGCGCCCGAGCCGGGCGAGCCCGACGGCCCGCCCACCTCGACGTGGCGGCTGCCCAAGGATCTCGGCAAGCGCTACGCGGCGGTGTCCGGCGATGTCAACCCGATCCACCTGTCGCCGCTGACCTCGCGGCTCGGCGGCTTCAGCAAACCGATTGCGCACGGGATGTGGACGGCGGCCCGCTCGGTCGCCGCCCTGACCGACCGGATCACCGGTCCGGCGAAGCTCGACGTCGCGTTCAAGCAGCCCGTCCCGCTGCCCTCGACCGTCGCGTTGCGCTCCCAGCGGACCGCGCACGGTTGGACATTCACCCTGCACGACCGTTCCGGCAGGCGCCTGCACCTGAGCGGCCGCCTCGACGCCCCCACGGGCCACGCGAAGGACGACCGATGAGTGCCAGCACCCCCCTCCCCGACCTCGACCAGGACATCACCGCCGAGCGGGTCCAGGCCCATCTCGACGGCCGCTGGGCCGACGTGCGCGCGATGACGCGCGAGGAGTTGCGCCATCCGCTGCTGCAGCCGCGCCAGGGCCTGTCGGTCGAGGACCACCGCGACCGCACCTTCGAGCAGGCGAAGCACCTGTCGAAGACCGAGGGGCCGCGGCAGCTCTTCCCGACGAAGTACGGCGGCGGCGGCGAACTCGGCGCGGCGCTGGTCGCGTTCGAGACGCTCGCGCACGGCGACCTGTCGCTGCTGGTCAAGGCCGGCGTGCAGTGGGGCCTGTTCGGCGGCGCCATCATGCAACTCGGCAACGACACCCACCGCGCCACCTACCTGCCCGACGTCATCAGCCTCGACCTGCCCGGCTGCTTCGCGATGACCGAGACCGGTCACGGCTCGGACGTGCAGTCGTTGCGGACCACCGCGACCTTCGACGTCGACGCGCACGAATGGGTGATCCACACCCCCGACGAGGACGCCCGCAAGGACTACATCGGCAACGCCGCCCGCGACGGCAGGATGGCCGCGGTCTTCGCGCAACTGGTCACGCAGGGGCAGACGCACGGCGTGCACTGCTTCCTGGTGCCGATCCGCGACGACGACGGTAATCCGATGCCGGGCGTGACCCTCGAGGACTGCGGCCACAAGGGCGGCCTCAACGGCGTCGACAACGGACGCATCACCTTCGACGAGGTCCGCATCCCGCGCGAGAACCTGCTCGACCGGTTCGGTCAGGTCGCCGACGACGGCACCTACACCAGCCCGATAGAGAACGCCGGCCGCCGCTTCTTCACCATGCTCGGCACGCTGGTGACCGGTCGGGCCAGCATCTCCGGTTCGGGCCTGTCGGCCGCGAAGACCGCCCTGGCCATCGCCGTCCGCTACGCCGGTGTGCGCCGCCAGTTCAAGGCACCGGACGCCGAGCGCGAGGTCACGCTGTTCGACTTCCGCCAGCACCAGCGTCGGCTGCTGCCGCTGCTGGCCCGTACCTATGCGCTGCACGCCGCCCAGGAACACCTCATCCAGGAACTGCACACCTCGTTCGACGTCGAACTCGACGCCGACCAGTTGCCCGACCGGCGTGAGCTCGAATCGCTGGCGGCCGGGATCAAGACGGCGACCACGTGGCACGCGACCGACGCGATCCAGACCGCCCGCGAGGCGTGCGGTGGCAACGGCTACCTGTCGGAGAACCGCCTGGTCGAACTCAAGGCCGACACCGACATCTTCACCACGTTCGAGGGTGACAACACCGTCCTGCTGCAGTTGGTGGCCAAGGGGCTGCTGACCGACTACCGCGACGACTTCGGCTCGCTCGACACTCTCGGCACCGTCCGCTTCGTCGCCGACCAGGTCGTCGAGACCGTCGTCGAGCGCACCGCTGCCCGCCAGGTGTGGCAGTCGATCACCGGCATCGTCAGCCGGGACGAGGACACCGACCTGCACGACCGGGCGTGGCAGCTGCAGACCCTGGCGTGGCGTGAGCAGCACGTCATCGCCGGTGTGGCGCGACGGCTCAAGAAGGGCATCGACGCCGGTCGGGACGCATTCGACGTGTTCAACGAGGTCCAGGACCACGTCCTGCTGGCCGCCCAGTCGCACATCGACCGGGTCGTGCTGGAACGCTTCGCCGCCTCGGTCGAGGCGTGCGGGGACCTCGAGGTCGCCGCGTTGCTCGACCGGGTGTGCGACCTGCATGCGCTGGTCACGATCGAGCAGGAACGTGGCTGGTTCCTCGAACACGGCCGCTTCAACGCGCAGCGATCCAAGGCGATCACGGCCGCGGTCAACGAGCTGTGCACGCAGTTGCGGCCGTTCGCGCAACTGCTCGTGGATGCCTGGGCGATCCCGGACGAGACCATCGCGGCGCCGATCGCGCTGGGCGCCGAGCGCGAGCGCCAACAGATGCGCGACGACGCCGACGACGCCCCGGCGGCCGGCTGATCAGCCCGCGAGCCCGCCACCGACGGCCGCGACGATCTGCGCCGCGACGTCGTCGAGAGGGCGGTCGGTGGCCGTCGCCGCCTCGTGCAGCAGCGTGGTCGCCGCGATCGCGTCACAGCCGCGTTCGGCCATCAGGATGCCGACCGCCTGGTGCAGCACGGCGATGTCGTCGAGACGCTGCTCGAGTTGCTGCGACAGCCGTTCTGCGGTGGCGAACGCCCGCGCGTTGGCCAGCGTGGCCGCAAGCGTCGGGGCAAGACGGTGCACGAGTTCGCGCGTGCGCTCGTCGATGCCGTCGGCGGTGTCGGCGAACAGGTTCAGCGCCCCGTAGGTGCGCCCGTTCGTCTTCAGCGCGATGCCGGCGGCGCTGAGGAAGCCCTGCCGCAACGCCTCGTCGTTGAACGGGCCCCACCGGTCGTCGGTGCGCACGTCGTCGACGTACTGGTCCTCGCCCGTCTCGAGCGCCTCGACGCAGGGGCCGAGGTGCAGGTCGTACTCGACCTGGTCGACCGCCAGCGCCCGCTGGTCCGTGGCGACGGCCGTGGTGTAGCTGCCGTCCTGCCCCACGGTCGTGATGCTGACGGCGGCCAGTTGGGGTACCGCGATCCGCACGCCGTCCACCACCCCCTGCAGGACCGACTCGAGCCCACCCGCGTCGAGCAGGAGGCCGTTGAGGCGGCCGAGTGCGGTGGCGTAGCCCGTGTCGGGCTCGGTCGCCAGGGCGGTCAGGTCCTCGTCGGGCTCCGGTTCGGTACTGCCTGCCACGACGGTCCTTTCCCGTGGGTGGTTACGCCGGGTCGTCCTCGGGCACGGTCGACCGGGGCAACAGGTGGAGTCGACCAGGGTGCAGCCGCAACCGGACCGCCGCCCCCGGTCGATGGTCGGGTGTCGTGGGCGGCGCCGGCACCTCCCACTCTCCGTCGGCGGCCGCGACCACCAGCAGGCTGCGCTCGGCCGCGAACCGTCTGCGCACCACCACGCCGTCGAGGCCCGGACGACCGTCGTCCGGACCGTCCGCCACCTGCACGGCGTCCGGCAGCACCAGCAACCGGGCCGGCCCGTCCGGCGCGTCCGCCACGGGAATCCGGCCGAAGACGGTGTCGGCGACACCGTCGGAGACGTCGGCGTCGACGATCTGGTGCATCCCGAGGAACCGCGCGACGAACTCGTCCGCTGGACGGCGCCACAGCACCTCGGGCGCGGCCACCTGGTGCAGGCGACCGGCCCGCATGACCGCGACCCGGTCGGCCAGCGTGAGCGCCTCGTCCTGGTCGTGGGTGACGTACAGGACCCCACAGCCGACGCCGGCGAACACCTCGGGCAACTGCCCCAGCAACTGGTCGCGCAACGCCCGGTCGAGCGACCCGAGCGGTTCGTCGAGCATCAGTAGCCGCGGGCGGACGGCCAGGGAGCGGGCCAACGCGACGCGCTGCTGCTCGCCCCCGGACAGCTCCTGCACGGCACGGCGCTCGGTCCCGGCGAGGTCGACCAGGGCCAGCGCCTCACGGACGCGGGCGTCGACCTCGGCGCCCGGCACGCGCTGCATCCGTGGGCCGAACCCGACGTTGCCACCGACGTCACGGTGGGGGAACAGCACGTTGTCCTGGAACATCAGCCCGACCGGGCGCTGGTCGGGACGCAGGCCGGCGAGATCACGTCCGTCGAGCACGATCCGGCCGTCGGCGAGCGGCTCCAACCCGGCGACGGCGCGCAGCAGCGTCGACTTGCCGCACCCGCTGGGGCCGAGGACGGCGACGACCTCGCCCTCACCCACGTCGAGGTCGACGCCGTCGACCGCGACCATGTCGCCGTAGTGCACCCGTACGTCGCGCATCTCGAGCATCAGAAGCGTCCCACCTGACCGACGCGCAGGCGCTCGATCACCGCGATGGCGCCGGCCGTCACGAACATCAGGATGGTCGCCATCGCCATCGCCTGCCCGAAGTTGGCGATCCCGGGCCGCCCGAGCAGCCGGAAGATCGCGACCGGCATCGTCGGCGTCTGGCCGCGGGCAAGGAACACGGTGGCGCCGAACTCGCCGACGGCGATCGCGAACGAGAAACCGGCCGCGCCGAGCAGCGCACGGCCCACGATCGGCAGGTCGACCTCGCGCCACACCCGGCGGGGTGGGGCGCCGAGCACGGCGGCCGCCTCGCGCAGCCGCCGGTCGATCGAACGCAGCACGGGCAGCAGGGTGCGTACGACGAACGGCACGGCGATCAGCGCCTGGGCGGCCGGGATCAGCAGCCGTGAGCCACGCAGGTCGAACGGCGGGCGCGCCAGCGCGATCAGGAACCCGAACCCGATCGTGGCGGCGGACGTGCCCAGCGGCAGCATCAGTGCCCGGTCGAGGATGCGGCCGGCCCACCCGGGGCGGGCCGC
>JAGXST010000236.1 GCA_018335555.1 Actinomycetota bacterium
CGGCCTCCCCCGGTCCCCCGGACTCATCCCGGTGGCGCCCACGAGTGGCGCACGTCCCGGGTCCGCGCATCGAGAAGGACTTCCATCATGGCCTCCGTCTGTTCCTACTGCGGCAAGAAGCCCTGGTTCGGCAAGCAGGTCAGCCACTCGCACCGTCGGTCGAGCAAGCGTTGGAGCCCCAACATCCAGCGGGTGAAGGCGTTCGTGAACGGCCGCACCGTCAAGGTCGACGTCTGCACGGGCTGCCTCAAGGCCGGCAAGGTCACCCGCCCGCCGGTCAAGACACCCACCAACTGACGGTCCACCCGGACCCAGCGTCCGGTTGCACACCGCGTGAACGCCGCGTCGCCTGTCGACGCGGCGTTTCGTCGCGCACGGGGGGTGGCCCGAGTCGGAAACTCCCTCGACGCCCGCACGGCGTCACGCGCTACGGTGCCCCGAACGTGGACGGGAGCAGCCATGGTGGATGTGTCGGCCTACATCCTGATCCAGACCGAGTTGGGCCGTGCTGCCGCCGTGGCGGTGGCCGTTGCCGACCTGCCCGGCGTGACCGAGGCCGCCGACGTCACCGGGCCATACGACGTCATCGTCAAGGCCTCGGCGAGCAACGTCGACGAACTCGGCCGCATGGTGGTCAGCCGCATCCAGGCGGTCGAGGGCATCACCCGCACCCTCACCTGCCCGATCGTGAACCTGTAGCCGTCAGCGGGTCGGGACCGGGTCGAAGCTCGTGGCCGCGGCGAACTCCGGGCGGCGCTTCGACGCGGCGAAGGGTTGCTCGAGCGCGTTGTCGACCGAGTTGTAGACCAGGAACACGTTGCTGCGTGGGAACGGGGTCTGGTTCTCCGACGACGCATGCATGAGGTTGCAGTCGAAGAACACCACGGAACCTGCCGTGCCCGTCAACTGCCGGATCTCGCGGTCCTGGCCGACGATCAGTTCGTGCAGACTGTCGTGGTCGGGCGTGCCGACCTCCTGCTTCTTCAGCGACGCCTTGTAGTGGTCGTCGGGCGTCTTGCCGACCGTGGTGATGAAGGTCCGGTGCGAGCCCGGGACCACCATCAGTGGTCCGTTGTGCGGGTAGTTGTCGGTCAGCGTGATCGACGCGGACAGGCACCGCATGCGCGGCATCCCGTCCTCGGCGTGCCAGGTCTCGAAGTCCGAGTGCCACCAGAAGCCCTTGCCGACGAAGCCCGGCTTGACGTTGATCCGGCTCTGGTGGATGTAGACGTCCGAACCGAGCAGTTGGCGGGCGACGTCGGCGACGCGGGGATCGGCCGAGAGCCTGGCGAACTGCGGGTCGCTCTTGTGGATCTCGAAGATCGAGCGGACCTCGTCGGACTCGAGTTCGGTGATCGTGCGCTCGTCGGCACGCACCGTCGGATCGGCGGACAACTCGTCGAGGCGGGCGCGGATCGTGGCGACCTCGTCGGCCCCGAAGACCTCGGGCAGCACGAGGTAGCCGTCGCGGTCGAACGCGTCGAGGGCCGCCTGGTCGAGCGGGCCGTCACCGACACCACCGCGGGTCACCGGTTCGGTGCGCTCGAGCAGTTCGGGGGTGTCGCTGACGCGGGTCGGGTAGGAGTCCTGTCTCATCGTGTCGGTGCTTGCCATGGAGTGCTCCTTGGCGTGGGGTGTTCGGAACTTCAGCCGGCCGCAGCGGGCTCCGGGGGTGGATACGCCCCGTCGGGACCGTGGACCTCGCGGCCGGTCAGCGCGGGCGTGAAGACACACACCATCCGCAGGTCGGTCTCGGCATGCAGTGCGTGCCGCTCGTGACCGTCGAGGACGTACAGGGTCCCGGCTGCGATGGGGTGCTCCTCGCCGGTGTCGAGGTTGGTCAGCATCCCGGTGCCACCGATGCAGTACACCGACTCCTGGTGGTGCCGGTAGTGCATCCGGGTCGTCGTGCCCGCGTGCAGCACCGTGTCGTTGAGCGAATAGCCCAGGCCGTCCTGCGCGAGCAGGAACCGGCGGCTGGACCAGGTGTCGGCCGCGACGTCACGGTCGGTGCCGACGAGGTCGTCGAGGGAGCGGACGATCATGTGGCTGCCTCCTTCGGGTCAGGCCGATGCGGACACCAGCGGGGCGGCCGTCGTGGCAGGCACCGCGTCGACCACGGCGCGGACGAGCAGCTCCAGGCCCTCGTCGAGGTGCTCGTCGGAGATGGTGAGCGCCGGCAGCAGCTTGACGACCTCGTCGCGCGGGCCGGACGTCTCGACGATCAGGCCGAGGTCGAAGGCCGCCGCGCAGATCTTGGCGGCATAGCCCTCCGCGCAGGCGAGTCCCTGGACCATGCCCCGCCCGCGGCGCTCGCCCTCGAGGACCGGGTGGGCGACGGCGAGCCGGTCGAGGGTGCGGCCGATGATCTCGGCCTTGCGCTCGACCTCCCGCGTCAGCTCGTCGTCCTCCCAGAAGCGCAGTGCCTCGGTGGCCGTGACGAAAGCCGGGTTGTGACCGCGGAAGGTGCCGTTGTGCTCGCCCGGCTCCCAGACGTCGAGTTCGGGACGGAACAGCGTGAGCGCCAGCGGCAGGCCGAACCCGGACAACGACTTCGACACCGTGACGATGTCGGGCGTGATGCCCGCCGGCTCGAAGCTGAAGAAGGTGCCGGTACGGCCGCAGCCGGCCTGGATGTCGTCGACGATCAGCAGGACGTCGTGGCGTCGGCAGACTGCGTGGAGGTCGCGCAGCCACTGCATCGATGCCGTGTTGAGACCGCCCTCGGCCTGCACGGTCTCGACGATGACCGCCGCGGGGAGGTCGAGGCCGCTGCCGCCGTCCTGCAGCAGCGAGTCGAGGTAGTCCACCGTGTCGACGTCCGGACCGAAGTAGCCGTCGTAGGGCAGGCTGGTCCCGGCGCCGAGCATGATGCCGGCACCCTCGCGCTTGAGGGCGTTGCCGGACACGGCCAGCGATCCGACCGTCATCCCGTGGAAGGCGTTGGTGAAGCCGATGACGCGGTTGCGGCCGGTGACCTTGCGGGCCAGCTTCATGGCGGCTTCGACCGCGTTGGTGCCGGTCGGGCCGGGGAACTGCACCTTCCAGTCACCCATGCCGCGCGGCGCGAGGATCACCTGGTTGAACCGGGCGAGGAAGTCCGCCTTGGCCGGGGTGTAGGTGTCGAGGCTGTGGACCACCGCGTCGCCGCGCAGGTAGTCGATCACCGCCTCCTGCATCGCCGCGTCGTTGTGGCCGTAGTTGAGCGCGCCGGCACCCGCGAAGAAGTCGAGGTAGCGGCGCCCCTCGGTGTCCCAGACCTCCGAGCCGCGGGCGCGTTCGAAGGTGGCCGGCCAGGAGCGGCAGTAGGACCGGACCTGCGATTCGTGCTGGTCGATGATCGCGTTCACGGTGTTCCTTGACGTGTTCGGGGATGGGGTTGGTCTGTTGGCGGCGCAGGGCGAACCGGCCACCGCCACGTGCGGTGCCGACGACGCGCAGTCAGTCGGCGGGGAGCGGTCCGATGCGCAACGCGACCTCGGGTTCGTGGTCGCCGGCTTCGGCGGGGAAGACGGCCACTGGGAAGCGCTCGCGTTCCTCGCAGGCGACGCCGAGGTGTGCCGCCGTGCCGCGGAACAGCGCCAGCGAGGCGGCGTTCGACGGGGTCACCGTGGCGGTGAGCCAGTGGGCGTCGCGGTTGCCCGGTCGGTCGAGGAAGGCGAGCAGCAGTCGCCGGCCGAGGCCGCTGCCCTGCTGCGAGCGGGCGACCGCGACCTGCCAGACGAAGGCGGCGTCCGGGCCGGTGGGCGGTCGGTGACCGACCACGAAGCCGGCGATCTCGTCGCCGTCGGCGGCCACCACCGCGGAGTCGGCGAAGTCGGTGCACCACATCAGGTACGCGTACGGCGAGTTCAGGTCGAGCGACCCGCTGTCACGTGCCAATCGCCACAGGCCCGCAGCATCTGAGGCTGCGGGGGCGCGGAACGTGATCAGGTCGGCCATGACGATGCTGGACGATCCGGCTGGTCGCAGGTCACGCGACGATGGACCGGATGGAGCCGCTCGGACTGGCCCCGCCAGCGAAGAACTCACCTCCAGGTGCGCTCGCCGGTACACCACGCCTGGGTCGCGGCTGCGTCCCCGGTCGTGGTGCGTTCGCCACCGTAGGTGGCACCCCCCGGGGCGGCGCAAGCCGAGAGCACCGTCCGATCGGCGGG
>JAGXST010000237.1 GCA_018335555.1 Actinomycetota bacterium
AGCCAGGCCGCGCTCGGCGGCGACGAGCTCGCCCAACAGGTGCTGCTCGAGGCCGGCCGCTGGCTCGGTGTCGCCGCCGCCAGCCTGGTCAATCTGCTCGATCCCGAGGTCCTGCTGCTCGGCGGCGGCGCCGCGCTGCCGACGTCGCGCTGGGTCGTGCCGGCCGCGACCGAGGCGCTGGCCCAACGCATGCTCGGCCGGCCCTGGCGCAGCGCGCCATCGTTCGAGCTGGCGGCCCTCGGCGACGACGCGGGCATGGTCGGCGCCGCGATGCTCGCCCTGGACCGGGCGCACGGTCGACCTCTCGATGCCCTGTGACCCGCCCTGCGCCGTCCACCACCGTCAACAACGAACCTCGTCGGAGATCCGCGCCGTGAGCGACTTCCCCCGTCAGCACGCCCGTACCCGCCGGTTCACGCTCGGCGTGCCACGCCAGTTCCGGTTCGACCCGGCCGGTCGGCGGCTGTTGTTCCTGCGTTCGCACGGCGGGGAGGACCCCGTCACGGCCCTGTGGGAGATCGACCTCGGCGTCGACGCCCCCAGCGAGCGCTGCCTGGTCGACCCGCGGGCGCTGGGGGAGGAGGACCCCGCCGACCTGCCCGCGGCCGAGCGGGCCCGTCGCGAACGCGCCCGCGAGATGGCGGGCGGCATCACCTCGTTCGCCACCGACCGCGATGTGAGGTTGACCGCCTTCACGCTCGGTGGACGGCTCTACACCTTCGAGCGCACCGACGAGACCCTCGTCGAGCACCCGTCCGCAGGGCCGGTGTTCGATCCCCGTCCGTCCCCGGACGGCCGCCGGGTCGCGTACGTCAGCGGCGATGGCCTGCACCTGCTCGACATGGTCGGGGGTCCGACGCAACCGGGCGTGACGCGGCCGCTCGTGGTCGAGGACGGCATCGCGTGGGGGCGCGCCGAGTTCGTCGCCGCCGAGGAGATGGGCCGCTCCCGCGGCACCTGGTGGTCGCCGGACGGCGACCGGATCGCCGTGACCCGGGTCGACGAGTCCGCGGTACCGGCCTGGTGGATCGCCGATCCCGCCAACCCCGACCGGTCCCCCCAGCGCGTGGCGTATCCCGCCGCGGGGACCGTCAACGCCGATGTCCGCCTGACGGTGCTCGGCATCGAGGGCGGCCGGCGCGTCGACGTGAACTGGGACCGCGAGGCGCTGCCCTACCTGGCCCGGGTCGACTGGGACGCGGACGGCCTGCTGCTCCTGGTGCAGTCCCGCGACCAGCGCCACGCGCGGGTCCTGGCCGCGGACCCCGACACCGGGGCGACCAGTGTCCTGCGCGAGGTGTCCGACCCGGCCTGGATCGAGCTCGTCGACGGCGTCCCCGCAAGGATGGGGCGGTCGCTGGTCACGGTCGAGGACCTCGCCGACCACGGCCCGGACGGCAGCCGGGCGCTGTGCGTCGACGGGGAACCGGTGACAGCCGCGGGCATGCAGGTGAGGGCGGTGAGCGCCGCCACGGACGACGAGGTGGTGTTCACCGCGTCCGAGGACGACCCGACCCGGATCGGGCTGTGGTCCTGGCGGCGTTCGGACGGACTCGCGCGCGTCGGCGACGGCACGCCGGGGATCCAGGCCGGCGGTGTGGCCGCCGGGGAACGTTACGTCGTGGTCACCACCGACCTGCAGTCCACCAGCCCGCGCGTCGAGGTGGTCGACCGCGACGGGGCGGTCCACGCGATCGTCGGCGTCCATGCCGCCGCACCCGACCTGCACCCGCAGGTCCGCATGCTCGAACTCGGTCCCCGCAGGCTGCGGGCCGCGCTGCTGCTGCCGACCGATGCGGACCCGCGGACCCGGCTGCCCGTGCTGCTCGATCCCTACGGCGGTCCCCACGCCCAACGGGTGATGCACAACGGTGCGGCGCATCTGACCTCGCAGTGGCTCGCCGACCAAGGGTTCGCCGTGCTGGTCGTCGACGGCCGCGGCACGCCCGGACGCGGACCCGACTGGGAACGCGCGGTGCACGGCGACCTGGCCACGGCGGTCCTCGAGGACCAGGTCGACGCCCTGCACGCCGCGGCCGAGGACGAGCCGCGGCTCGACCTGACCCGGGTCGCCATCCGCGGCTGGTCCTTCGGCGGCTACCTCGCGGCCCTGGCGGTCCTGCGTCGGCCCGATGTGTTCCGCGCGGCGATCGCCGGTGCACCCGTCACCGACTGGGCGCTGTACGACACCCACTACACCGAGCGCTACCTCGGCCACCCCGACGAGGCACCCGAGGCGTACGCAGCGTCGAGCCTGGTCGACGCCGAGGGTCGTCTGCTGGACGCCCGCCCGTGGGAGGACCCCGCGCCGCAGTTGCTGATCATCCACGGCCTCGCCGACGACAACGTCGTCGCGGCGCACTCGCTGCGGTTGTCGGCGGCCCTACTCGCCGCCGGACGTCCGCACCAGTTCCTGCCGCTGTCCGGCGTGACCCACATGACACCCCAGGAGGTCGTCGCCGAACAGTTGCTCCGTCTGCAGGTCGGATTCCTCCACGCCGCCCTGCCGGCGCCGCGCGATCCCTAACCGTCACGGCCGTCCATGGCCTGCTTCCCCAGCCACCAGATGCCGGCGAAGGCGCCGACGATCACGATCGGGAAGGCAGCCTGCGGAAACAGCGAGCCGAGCAGCAGGGCCGTGAGCAGCAGGGCGACCGCCGGGCCGACGCGCATCAGGCGCTCGGAGGTCAGCGCGGGGGAGTCGGCCGGGGCCGACCGGGCCGGTCGGTCGCCGCGCGGTGGGGCGCCCCGGCTCTTCTTCCGGTTCTTCTTGCTGCGGATGGGCGTCGGTTCGGCAAGGCGCGCCGCGTTGGCGATGACGTCCATGTTCGCGGCCAGCACCTGGTAGGCCTGGTCGGACTGGGCGTCGGGCACCAGCACGTGGATGCCGTCGCGGGTGCGCTTCGCCTCGGGCGTCAGGCCGTCACGCTGCAGGACCTCGAGCAGGACGGTCGCCTGCTCGGCTGGCCACGCACCAAGGTCGGTTGCCACTCGTCAGGCTCCTCGTTCTCGACTCATCGACCCGCGACCCGCTCGCACCCGTGCTCGATCGACCTGCTCGCACTGGTGCTCGACGCCTCGACGCGGCGACCGTAGGCTAGCGAGGTCGGGCACGCTCCCGACCGCCGCACGGACCCGACCGACCGCATCCGCGATGCGTTGACCCAGGAGGCCCATGTGCCCGGGATGGCAGACGCACCACGTATGTACCGCGTCCTGAAACGGGTACTGCCACCGGGCCTCAACCGCTACCTGCGGTTGCGCGTCGAGGGGATCGAGAACATCCCCGACAGCGCCCCGGCGATCCTGGCCTGCAACCACCTGTCGTTCATCGACTCGATCGTGCTGCCGATCAACGTGGCGCGGCCGGTCTACTTCCTCGGCAAGGCCGACTACTGGGACTCGTGGCGGACCCGGTGGTTCTTCCAGGGCACCGGTGTCGTCCCGGTGTACCGGGGCGGCGGTGAGAAGGGCGAGGACAGCCTGCGCACCGGCATCGAGATCCTGCGCGCGGGAGACCTGCTCGGGATCTACCCCGAGGGCACCCGCAGCCCCGACGGGCGGCTCTACCGCGGCAAGACCGGTCCGGTCCGCATGGCCCTCGAGGCCGACGTCCCGGTCGTGCCCTGCGCCGTCATCGGGACGAACGAGGCGATGCCGACCGGCTCCTATGTGCCCAAGCGTCACCAGGTGACGCTGCGCTATGGCAAGCCGCTCGACTTCTCGCGCTACCGCGAGCAGCGCACCGACCCGTTCGCGTTGCGTTCGGCGACCGACGAGCTGATGTACGAGATCATGCTGCTCAGTGGGCAGGAGTACGTCGACGAGTACGCCTCCAAGGTCAAGTCCGGCGCGGTCGACGTCTCGGTCGACCCACTCGAGGACGCCCACATCACCACCGAGATCGTCCTCGACGACGTCGGCGAGCGCCGCGCGACCGGCTGACACCGCGCTCGACCTACTCCTGGCCGCGCTCGAGTTCGAGCGACTCCTGCCCGCGCTCGAGTTCGAGCTGCTCTTGCCCGCGCTCGAGTTCGAGCTGCTCCTGCCCGCGCTCGAGTTCGAGCTGCTCTTGCCCGCGCTCGAGTTCGAGCGACGCCGAGTTGATGCAGTAGCGCAGGCCGGTGGGCTGGTCGGGCGCGTCGTCGAAGACGTGGCCGAGATGGCCGCCGCAGGTCGCACAGGTGACCTCGACGCGGCGCATCCCGAGGCTGACGTCCTCGTGCTCCTCGACCATCTGCTCGTCGAGTGGGGCGTAGAAGCTCGGCCAGCCGCAGTGGGCGTCGAACTTGGTCTCGGACGAGAACAGCGCGGTCCCGCAGCCGGCGCAGCGGTAGGTGCCATCGCCCTGCTCGTCCCAGTAGGCGCCGGTGAACGGGCGTTCGGTGCCCTGCCGGCGCAGCACCCGGTACTGCTCGGGTGTGAGCCGCTCGCGCCACTCGGCGTCGGTGAACTGGACCTGGTCGGACATCGCCGTGACCTCTCGTCGCCGGACCGGGCAGGGTATGGCGACCCCGTGCGGCCCGTGGACGGCGCTTGGAGTCCCGGTCGCGCGGTCGTTGCTAGCGTGCCAACCGCTCACCAGGACCTATTGCGAGGAAGACGTGGCTCTGCGGTCTCGGTTCCCCGAGTACGTGTCCGCGGTCACGACCCCGATGGGTCGAGGGCTGGCGAAGACCGGCGTCACCCCGAACTGGCTGACGACCTTCGGTCTCGTGCTGACGGCGACGGCAACCTGGTTCGTCGCACAGGGCCAGCCCGTGATCGGCGGTTGGGTCCTGGTCGCCGGCGGGCTGATGGACACCTTCGACGGTGCGGTGGCGCGTGCCACGGGACGCTCGACCCCGTTCGGCGGGTTCTACGACTCGGTCAGCGACCGCATCTCCGACGGGCTGATCCTCGCCGGCGTCGCCTGGTGGGTCCGCGACGAGCCGCGCGTGTTCATCCTGGCCGTTGCCGCCCTGGTCGCGGCCGAGGTCACCAGCTACGTGCGCGCCAAGGCCGAGTCGATCGACCTCACCTGCGACATCGGCATCCTGGAGCGGGCCGAGCGGGCGATCCTGCTGATCTTCGCCCTGGTCTTCCACCGCTGGCTGCTCGAGCCGGTGCTGTGGCTGCTGGCCGTCGGGGGCATCGTCACCGTGATCCAGCGCATCCACCACGTCTGGTGCCAGATCGACCGTGACATCCCCGAGGAACTGCTCGAACTCGCCGTCGCGGACCGGGCATGGAGCCGGGCCTTCCTGCGGGCTGCCCGGCGCTTCTACGGCGAGTACAACTTCGATCCCGCACTCGACTCAGCGCAGCGGGCCGCGCAGGAGGACCAGCGGTGAGGCGCTCCGCCTCGCTCGCCGACCTGCCGCCCGCACCTCCCGAGACGTTCAGGCAGCGGGCGGCCTACTGGCAGTACCGCTCCGTGTGGGAGGCGGCCGCCACCCTGCCCGCGCCGGTGGCCCGGCGCCTGCCGGGCCGCCTCGGCCCGGTCTGGTACCGCGCCGCCTCGGACC
>JAGXST010000238.1 GCA_018335555.1 Actinomycetota bacterium
TGGGAGTGACGTCGCTCAAGAAGTGTTCCGTCTCGTGCGTGCGAACGACCATGCGGTCCGGGTGACGCCATGCGACGCGACGCTGGCGGGGCCGGTCGCGACCCGGCAAGGTAGCGGTGGGCTCCCGACCCGTCACCGGTTGCGGGTGGCGTGAGGCCCGGACGGTACCCGCCTTTCGGCCAACCGGCTTGCCACGGCGGCGAAGGCGGGGACGTCGGGCGCGACCATCCCGTCTGGCGCACGGGCGGAACCCGGACGCTTCAGCGAGGCAGGTCGTGTGCCGACCCAATGGCCCACCTCAGCAGCACCAACGCAGCGACGAAGCTTCCGATCCCAGGCGTCGGCAGGGATGCGAACGTTCCCTGACCGGCGAAGCCCTGGCCGGCGAAGGCAGCCATGGCGGCGCAGGCGAGCACCGTGGCGACGATGACGGGCCGGGCATCGAGATGGCGTCCACGCAGGCCCGCGACGGCCGCGACGGTGGTCCGTTCCACCGGAACGACGAGCCGGACGATCAGCAGGGTCAGCGCGGCGAAGCCGAGCAACCACAGCGGCCGGGCAGACCACCAGGCCGCCGAGTCCGGGGCGGCCGCCAGCCACCTCGAGCCGCCGGGCAGGACCAGTGCCGCACCGATCAGTGCCACCATCGCGGTCAGGTGCCACAGGTAGACCGACATCGCCATGGCGCCGAGCCGCACGGTGGCGTGCCACACGGCCGGACGGGTCAGCCAGGCCGACAGGCGACGGTGCGCCAGCATGAGCAGCCCGAGATGGCCGGCGGCGAGCAGGACGATGGCAAGGCTGGGCGGGGTGTTGTTGCTACGCACGTCACCGGGCACACCGACCATCGACAGCGGGTAGAGATCCAGGACCCGCGTGACCAGCAGCAGTCCACCGAACCCGGCGACGGCGAGGCCCGCCCACGCCCGCCGGCCGGCGGCGCCGAGCCGTCCGTCCTGCCAGAAGAAGCCGAGTTGGTGCACGCTGCCCCACACGAGGGGGAACTGCAGCCAGCCGACCACGCCGAACCCGAGTCCGCGCGAGATGATCTCGACGGCGACGGCCGCACCGAGCAGGCCGACCAGGACGCGAAGGCCCGCCCGGTCGTGCCAGGACAGCAGCACCGGCGTGGCCGCCACCAGCAACACGTACACGGCCAGGAACCAGACCGGAACCGCGACCACCTGGGTGGCCTGGCGCAACACGTCGGCCTCGACCAGCCCGGTCCGACCCAGCACCCAGGCGGTCGGCACCCAGAAGGCCACGAACGGCAGCGTGGGCCCCAGCAGGCGCATGGACCGGCCCGCGAGCCAGGCGCCGTAGCCCCCGCCTCGCGCGAGGTGGTTGCGCCAACTGGTCGCGTTGGCGTAGGCGCCGGCGAGCATGAACAGGCCGATGACCTGCGCACCCCATGTCAGCCACTGCGTCCACGGCGCCACGGCCAGCAGGTGGTCGACGCGCACGGCCCCGGTGGCATCGACCCACACGCCAGCCAGCAGCCAGTGGCCGAAGGCGACCACGAGCAGGCTGACCGCCCGCACGAAGTCGACGACCCGGTCCCGCTCGTCGGTCGCCGGCCCACTCGCCACGCCCTGGACACTCGTCGCCACGTCGTCGCTCCTCGTCATCGCACCGCACGTGCGCCACGAGCAGGGTGCACCGACGGTGGCGCACGGACCCTGGGGGGTGGCCCCCGGTTCACCCGGGGGGAGGCCAGGCAGGTCAGGGGGCGGCGGGCTCGACGCGCATGCCGGCGGCCCGGCGACCGATGACGACGATCACGGCGGCCGAGAGGTACATCAGCAGGCCGTAGACGGCGGATGGCACCGCCATCGCCTCGGACCTGATGACGTTCACGGCGATCAGGATGCCCAGCGTCGAGTTCTTGATGCCGAGTTCGACCGCGGTCGTCAGCCCGTCCCTGACGGTGAGCCCGGCTACGCGGGTCACCGCCCACCCGACCGCGAGGCCGACGAGGTTGAGCAGCAGGGCGGCAGGACCCGCATCGGTCAGCAGCGTGAAGAACTGTTCGCGCAGCGAGATCGCGATCCCGAGGATGAGGGCCACCAGGATGACGGCCCCGAAGGCGGACACGCCACGCTCCATGGCGGCGGCGCGCTGCGGCGCACGGCGGCGCACGGCCATGCCGAGCACCACCGGGACCAGCACGATCCCGACCAGCAGGACGATGGTGCGGGCGAGTGGCACGCTGACGGCCACGTCGTCGCCGACGGGCCACCAGCGCAGCGCGATGTTGGCGAACATCGGCAGGGTGACGATGGTGACGACGCTGGCCACGACGGTCAGTACGATCGAGAGCGCCACGTTGGCGCGGGCGAGGAAGCTGACCAGGTTCGAACTCGTGCCGCCGGGGCAGGCGGCGACGATGACAAGGCCGACCGCAAGGGCGGGCGGCAGGCCGAGCAGTGCGGCGATCGCGAACCCGGCCGCCGGCATGACCAGCAACTGCGCCACCGAGCCGACGATTGCGCCCTTCGGCGTCCGCGCTTCCCGACGGAAGTCCGCCGTGGTCAGGGTCAGGCCGATGCCGACCATGATGACGAACAGGGCGACCGGCAGGCCGATCTCGACCAGGGGGTTCTGCTCCATGCGCTTCGCTCTCTCCCGTGCCCGTGGTGACGCTTTCTAGCAGCGTCGGCGTGGCCGCTAGGACAGCCGCAGCGGCGCGGGGCGCCGTACCGCCACGACCGCGGCCAGGGCGGTCGTCAGTGGGACGGCCGCGATCAGGCCGAGAGAACCGACGACGGTCTTGACGATCTCGACCGCCAGGATCTCGGAGTTGACCAGTTCGAGCACCGGCACGGCGTTGGTGGAGAACAACACGAGCAGGACCAGCGACGCACCCGCGTAGGCGAGGAACAGCGTGTTGACCACCGAGGCGATGTGGTCGCGGCCGACCTTCATCGCGCGGGCGAACAGCGGTCGCCATGCCAGGGTGCGGTCGGCGTCGTGGATCGCGAAGACGGTCGACGCCTGGCTGACCGTGACATCGTCGAGCACGCCCAGTGCCGCGATGATCAGCCCGGCGAGAACCAGGCCGCGCAGGTCGATGCCTTCCACGGCGAAGCGGATCAGGCCGGCCTCCTCCGAGGCGAAGCCGGTGATTCGGCCCTGGTCGATGAACAGCACGCCGAGGGCCACCGTGAACAGCAGGGCGGCGGCCGTGCCGACGATGGCCGCGGTGGTCATGGGGTTGACGCCGTGGGCGAGGTAGAGCGTGACGACCATGACCCCCATCGCACCGACCAGCGCGACCAGGAACGGGCTCGAGCCGGCCAGGATCGCGGGGACCACGAACCGCACCACGATGAGCAGGCTCACGGCCAGCCCGAGCAGCGAGCGCAGGCCGTGCCAGCCGCCGACGGCCAGGACGGCGGCGACGAACAGCGCGACGAGGACCGCCAGGGCCGGGAGCCGCTGGAAGTCGGCGACGAAGTACTGGGTGGCGCCGTCGGCGTCGACGAAACCCTGCACGTGGACGCGGTCCCCGGCCACCATCTCGGGCAGGCCGTCCGTCGTCGTCTCGATCGTCACGACCTGATCGGCATCGGGCCCCTCGAGCAGTTCGACCTGCAGCACCAGGCCGTCGCCGGACACGCCGAGGACCGGGTCGG
>JAGXST010000239.1 GCA_018335555.1 Actinomycetota bacterium
CTGGGAGGGCATCAGTACCGGATCCTCGGGTCGACGAGTCCGTTGACGAGGTCGATGATCAGGCTGATGACCACCACGACGATCGCGAAGAAGGTCACGATCCCCTGGACGCCCACGTAGTCGCGGGCCTCGAGGAACCGCAGGATCGCGGTGCCCATCCCGGGCCAGGAGAACACGCGCTCGGTCAGGATCGCGCCGCCGAGCAGCAACGCGAACTGCAGCCCGACGATCGTGACGACGGGGACCAGGGCGTTCTTGAACGCGTGTCGGAACAGCACGGCGCGCTCGCCGACCCCACGGGCGTGGGCGGCCTCGACGTAGTCGGAGCGCAGCGTCTGCAGCATGTTGACGCGGACGAGGCGGATGAAGATGCCGCCGATGACCAGCCCGAGGGTGGTGCCGGGCAGGATCAGGTGGTGCACGGCGGTGACGAGCGCCGACGGATCGAGCGCGATCACGGCGTCGACGGTCTGCAACCCGGTGACCCGGGGCGGCGCGTCGAACCCGGTCATGCGGCTGCCCGTCGGGAACCAACCCAACCGCAGGCTGAACACCAGTTGGGCGAGCAGGCCGAGCCAGAAGATGGGGGCCGCGTAGATCACGATGCCGAACAGGCGACCCCCGACGTCGAAGGGGGTGTCGCGCAGACGTCCCGACACCGCGCCGATCAGGACGCCGACCGTGATCGCCACCAACATCGCGAACAGCGTCAGCTCGAGCGTGGCCGGGAAGGTGTCGCGGATCACCCCGGCCGTGGTGCGTCGGTCGGTGATCGGGTTGCCGAGGTCACCCGTCAGGGCGCCGCCGAGGTAGCGGCCGTACTGCACGATCAACGGGTCGTTGAACCCCAGCGCCTCCGAACGGGCCTCGATCTCGGCCGACGACAGTCGGTCGCCGAGGGTGGCCCGGATCGGGTCACCGGGGGCGACCCGCAGCAGCAGGAACACGATCGTGAGCAGGATCAGCAACATCGGCAGGGTCAGCGCGATGCGCGTGAGCAGGTAGCGCCGTAGCGACCCGCTGGTCTTGGTTGCGCTCATCCACCACCCCACCGTCCGTGCACGCCCGACGGGGCGGCACCGCGGGCCGGGACGTGGAGCCCGGTCGCGGTACCGCCCGTCGGTGGGACCTCGACGTTAGTTCTTGCTCACCAGCCAGTAGCGCATGATGAGCGTCTGGTCCATCGTGTCCTCGAGCCCGCTGACGCCCTGGCGTGCGAACACGTAGGGCACCTCCTGGAACAGCGGGATGTTCACGACGTCCTCGGCCGCCTTCTGCTGGATCTGGTCGAAGATGTCGGTGCGGACGTCGGCGTCGAGTTCGGCCTGCTCTCCCAGGACCAACTCGTCCATCTCGGCGTCGTTGTACATCGAGCCCACGAAGCCCTCGGACCAGTAGAACTGCTCCACGTAGGTGTCGGGGTCGATGTAGTCGGGGTTCCATCCGAGCATGAACACCGGGTACTGGCCGTCGGCACCGGGCCACGCCTCGGTGGTGAACTGCGCCCAGTCGGTCGAGACGAGTTCGACCTCGAACAGGCCGCTCTCCTCGAGCATGCGCTCGAGCACCTGGACCAGCGACGGTTCGGTCGGACCGTAACGCTCGCCGCCGTAGTGGAGGCTGAACGAGACCGTCTCGTCGATGAAGTCGCCCGGCTCCGCGTCGTCGTACTGGTCGAAGTACGGCTTCGACTCGGGGTAACCCGGCGGGATCATCGAGTAGATCGGGTCGACCTTGCCGTTGAACACGTCCTCGTTGATGCGGTCACGGTCGATGGCGGCCGCGATCGCACGTCGCACGTCGGGGTCGCTGACCTCGTCGTGGAACGGGTTGAGGACGATGTAGCGGGTGCGACCGCCTTCGCCCTGGATGACCTGGACGTCGTCGTTGCCCTCGAGGTCGGCCTGCTCGTCCGGGCTGAAGTCGCGGTGGGCGACGTCGATCTCGCCGCTCTCGAGCGCGAGCTTCATCTGGCTCGAGGTCTGGAAGAAGCGGATCATGACCCGGTCGTTGGCCGGTGCATCGCCCCAGTAGTCGGGGTTGGCCTCGAGCGTGATGGACTCGCCCTCACGGAACTCGGCCACCGTGTAGGGGCCGGTTCCGATGAGCTCTTCCTGGACGAACTCGTCGGCGGCCGTCTCGGCCTCCTCGGCGTCGTCCTCGCTGATGGCGGCGCTCGGTGCCGGGTAGCTGCCGTCGCTGGGCACGATCGTCGCGACCGTGTAGGCCAGGCGCGCGAGGAAGGTGCTGTTGGGCGCCGAGAGGTTGACGACGGCGGTGCGCTCGTCGGGTGTCTCGACCGAGTCGATGACGAACAGCATCGACGCGGCACCCGCCGGGTGGGCCATCTGGACCACGCGGTCGAGCGAGAACTTGACGTCCTCGCTGGTGAGTTCGTGACCGTTGGAGAAGGTCACGCCCTCGCGGATCGTGAAGGTGTAGGTCAGCCCGTCGTCGGAGACCTCCCAGCTCTCCGCGAGCAGCGGGGCGGGTTCGGTCTCACCCGGCGGGAAGCCGACCAGGGTCTCGGCCACGTTCTGCAGGATGTTGGACGAGGCGAAGTCGTAGGCCTTCGCCGGGTCGAGCGTGACGACCGTGTCGGTCGTACCGAAGATGATGTCGCCACCTCCGCCGGTGGCCTCCCCGTTCTCCCCTTCCGTCGTGTCGGTGCCCTCGGCACCGTCGTCCCCGTCGCCGCCGCAGGCGGTCAGTGCCAGTGCCATCGCGAGTGCTCCCGCGAAGGCCCGGCCGCGAAACTTCGAACGCACAGCTTGCTCCTCTCCCAGAGGGTCTACGACCGCAGTCGTACGATGGTTCTTACCCCGGCGTAGGTTCCAGAGCACGCCGGGTGCGCGCTGCGCCCGAACACGGCTCGAGGGACGTCGATAACCGGCCCCGGAGCGCCCCGGCGGCTAGGCGCCGTGCCGGGCCGCTTCGCGCAGGAACGGGTTGCTGACCCGCTCGTGACCGATCGTGGTGTCGGGTCCGTGCCCGGACAGGATCAACGTCGTGTCGTCGAGGGGCAGGACCGTGTCCACCAGCGAGCGCATCATGTGCTCGGTCGAACCGCGCGGGAAGTCGGTGCGGCCGATCGAACCGGCGAAGACGAGGTCGCCCGAGAACAGCACGTCCTCGCTGGCCGACTCGGCGTCGCCCATGGCGAACGTCACGGGAACGCCGGCCAGCCGGCGACCGAGGAAGGTGACATGACCGGGCGTGTGCCCCGGGTTGTGCCGCACGTCGAACTCCACGCCGGCGTAGGCGAGTCGCTGTCCGTCGGTGAGGTCGCGCAGGCGCTCCGTCGGCGGATCCCAGCGCAGGCCGAACTGCTGCTCGAGCAGTTCCGAGGGCATCCCGAAGGCCGCGGCCGGGTCGTCCCACAGCCACCGGTCCTCGGCGTGCAGCAACACCTCGACGTCCAGCGAGCGAGCCAGGTCCGGGACGGCCCAGGCGTGGTCGAGGTGGCCGTGGGTGAGCAGGATCGCAGCGCAGGTCACCCCGGCGCGCTCGAGCAGCGGGGGCACCTCGGTCGCGCCGTGCTCGCCGGGATCGACGACGACGGCGGTCCCGAGGTCGCGGTCCCCCACGATCCAGCAGTTGGTCTGCCAGCGACCGAGCGGCAGGCCGATCACGAACCGGTCGGACATCAGCGCGCCCCCGCGGTCTGCGGGACGACCCGGTAGGCGTCGTAGACGCCGTCGACGCTGCGCACGCTGCGCAGCGCGTACTCGAGGTGGGTCGGATCGCCGAGTTCGAACTGGAAGCGCAGAACGGCGACGCGGTCCTTGCGGGTGGCGACCTGGGCGGAGGTGATGTTGATGTGCAGGTCCCCGAGCACCGCGGTGATGTCGCGCAGCAGGTGCTTGCGGTCGAGTGCCTCGATCTGGACCGAGACCAGGAAGTTGGTCGTGACCTCCCCGGTCCAGTCGACCGGCACGAACCGCTCGGGCTCGTTCTGCAGGTCGGTGACGTTGGAGCAGTCCGCGCGGTGGACCGACACGCCGCGGCCGCGGGTGACGAAGCCGATGATCTCGTCGCCCGGTACCGGGGTGCAGCAGCGGGCGAGCTTGACCAGCATGCCGCCGTCGCCCTCGACCTCGACGTCGTCGCCGCTCCCCCGGGTCAGGCGGATCGGCGCCGAGGTCGGTGGGACGACCTCCTCGGCCTCCTCCTCGACCTCGGTGAGTTCGTTGAGGACCTGCTGCGCCACCGTCGCCGCCCCGACGTGGCTCTCGCCGACGGCACGGAACAGCGCTTCGGCGTTCTTGTAGGACAGGCTGCGCGCGACGTCGGTGAGGTCGCCGGCCGCCATGGCGCGCGCGTAGCTGATGCCCTTGCGCCGCAGCGCCCGGGTGATCGCGTCGCGGCCGCGGGTGATCGCGTCCTCGCGCCGTTCGCGGTTGAAGTAGGCCCGGATCTTCGACTGCGCCCGCGTGGAACCGGCGAACTGCAGCCAGTCCCGCGACGGACCGGCGTCCTCGGCCTTCGAGGTCAGCACCTCGATGGTGTCGCCGTTGACGAGCTGGTGGTCGAGCGGGACCAGGCGGTTGTTGACCCGGGCACCGATGCAGCGGTGGCCGACCTCGGTGTGGACGGCGTAGGCGAAGTCGATCGGCGTGGACCCGGCGGGCAGGCCCATGACCTCGCCCTTGGGGGTGAAGACGAAGACCTCGTCCTGGTACAGGTCGATCTTGAGCGACTCGAGGTAGTCGCCGGGCTCCTGCACCTCCTGCTGCCACTCGAGCAGTTGCTCGATCCAGGGCAGGTCGTCGCCGGCCGCCCCGTCGCTGTCGCCGGT
>JAGXST010000240.1 GCA_018335555.1 Actinomycetota bacterium
ACCTGGCGCATGCGTTCGGCGTCGATGCTGGTGCCGCTGGCGAACCGCGCCACCAGCGACTGGATGTGCGCTTCGAGCCACGGGACGGCGTGGAACAGCCGCCGGTGGGCCGCCTCGGTCAGCGCGAGCACGACCGCGACCTCCATGGGGTCGAGGTCCCAGCCGTCGAACTCCTCGTGCACGTTGACGGCCAGCACGTACGCCTCGGGGCGTGGCGCGGTCGGGATGCCGAGCTCGTACTGGCCGAGGAGTTGCCGGGCGAGCTGCCCGACGACCTGGCCGGCCTGCAGGCCCATCAGCGCGGCGCCGGCCGGACGCAGCATGCCGCCGACGTCCAGGCCGCCGAGGTTGGCGATGAAGTCCCCGAACCCAGCCGGGAGGCCTTCGAGCCCGGGGATGGCGCCCGGTCCGGCCTCGCCGAGCTCACCGAGCTGCTCCTGGGCCAGCGACACCATCGCATCCGTCGACGCGCGGGCGACGGGCTCCACCAGCGGCCGCAGCGCGGCCAGGGCGGCGTTCACCCACGTCTGTCGCGAGGCGACCAGCAGGCGGCCCGCGTCGGGCGGGGCGGGCAGCGGGCTGTCGTCGAGCCAGTGCTCGGCGAGCTCGAGCGCCTGCCGTGCCCGGGTCTCCTCCTCGGGGGTCGGACCGCGATCGCCCTCGGCCGCCACCTGCAGGGCGACCCGGGTCGCGAGGTCCCAGTCGACCGGGCCGGACTGGCCGAGGCCGCCCGCGAACAGCTGCGAGAGCTGGGCCCCCATGGCCGCCAGTCCCTCGCTGCCACCGATCTGTTCGAACATGGCGCTCAGCTCCGGCGGCAGCGCGCCACCGAACGGGTCCTCGGGCTCGTCCTCGCCGGGACGGATCGGATCGTCGGCCACCGAAAACCTCGCTGCTCGGGGTCAGTGCGTATCGCTACGGTACGTGGCGTGCGGCTGAGGAGGAGACGGTGACCACCGTCGCGATCACCGGGGTGGGCGGCTTCATCGGCCGCGGGCTGGTCCGGGCACTGGACGAGCATGCCGAGGTCGACCGTGTCGTCGGGGTCGACCTCGTGGCGCCACGGCGGGTGAACGCCACCAAGCTGGTGTTCCGGCAGGCCGACGTACGCGACCGCGACCTCGCCGAGGCGTTCGCGAACGTCGACGTCGTGGTCCACCTCGCGTTCCGGCTCGACCCCATGCACGACGAGTCGACGATGCACGAGATCAACGTCGAGGGCACCAAGCGGGTGTTCGAGGCGGCGGCCGCCGCCGGCGTCGGCCGCGTCGTCTACCTGTCGTCGGTGGCGGCCTATGGCGCGCATGCCGACAACGACGTGCCGTTGACCGAGGACAGCCCGGTCCGCGGCACGCCCGAGTTCAACTACTCGCAGCACAAGGCCGAGATCGAGCAGTGGCTGCCCGGCTGGCAGGGCGACCACCCCGACGTGCGTGTGACCGTGCTGCGCCCGGCGATCGTGCTCGGCCCCGGCGTGCAGAACTTCGTCACCCGCGCGTTCGAGTCGCCGCGTGTCACGCTGGTGCGCGGGCACAAGCCGCCGCTGCAGTTCGTCCACCTCGACGACATCGTCAGCGCGCTCGTCCACGTCCTCGACCACGACCTCGACGGCGTCTACAACGTCACCGCCGAGGGGTGGCTGTCGATGGACGAGGTCACCGCGATCGTCGGGCGCCGCACGGTCGCGGTCCCCGAGGAGGTCGCGTTCTCCGTGGCCGAGCGGCTGTGGCGGCTCGGCATCGGCGAGCAGCCGCCGGGGCTGGTCTCGCACTTCATGCACCCGTGGGTGGCCAGCCCGGAGAAGCTGCTCGCCACCGGGTGGCAGCCGCGCCACAGCAACCGCGACGCGCTCGCCGAGATGGTGACCGAGCACGGCCGCTTCGTGGCGCTCGCGGGGCTGCGGGCCGAGCGCCGCACGGTCCGTTCGGCGTCGCTGGCGGCCATCGGGGTCGTGGCGGTCACCGCCGCACGCGAGGTCCGCCGCCGCCAGCAGCGCCAACGCCGCGCGGCGCGCTGAGCGCGCGACCGCAGGCCCGGATCGCGTCGCACGGCGCGGTCCCATAGCCGGCGCGCTCCCCGCTCGTTGGACCCGGTGGCGCCGCGGTGTGCGGCGGGGAAGGCGGACACGGGGTGCCGGGGCAGCGATCGAGCACAGCGCGGCAGTGCCGGTGGGGTGTGCCGGTGCTGGTCGCACTTGTGTTGGCGGTGGTGCCGACCGCGGCGCTCGCCGTCGACGATCCCTACCGCGACCAGCAGTGGGCCCTGGACCGCATCGGTGTCGACCAGGCATGGGAGACCGGTTCGCGGGGCGACGGCGTCATCGTCGCCGTCGTGGACACCGGCGTCGACCTCGAACATCCCGACCTGCGCGAGAGGTTCCTGCGTGACCCGACCGGCGAGGTGGTCGGCCTTGACCTGGTCGCCGGCGGTGCGCCGCAGGACGAGCACGGCCACGGCACGTTGGTCGCGGGCGTGATCGCCGCCACGGCCGACAACGGCGTCGGGGTGGCGGGCGTGGCGCCGAACGCCCGGCTGCTGCCGATCCGCGTCCTCGACGAGGTCGGGTCCGGCGAGGGCACCAACGTCGACACCGCGATCCGCTGGGCGGTCGACCAGGGCGCCCACGTGGTCAACCTGTCCCTGGAGAGCGTGAAGGCCGGCGGCAACGGCACGAGCGCCCCCGGCGCGCCGACCGACGCGGTCCGCTACGCGTGGGAGCGCGGCGTCGTGGTGGTCGCGGCGGCCGGCAACAGCGCGGGCGTGCCGACCGAGTACCCGCTGGACTCGCCGGTGCTGCTGGTCGGTGCCGTGGACCGCGACGACCGGATCGCCGAGTTCTCGGCCGGGGTCCGCGAGGATGCGCTGCTCGCGCCGGGCGTCGACATCGTCAGCACCTGGTGCCGCGCCGGGGACGCCGCTCGTTGCGAGCCGGGCACGCACACCTACGGCATGGCCGAGGGCACCTCTTTCGCCGCACCCCACGTCAGCGGGGCGATCGCGCTGCTGCTGGCCGCGGGGCACTCGCCGCAGGAGGCGGTCGGGCGTCTGCGCGCCAGCGCGGTCGACCTCGGCCCGCCCGGACCCGACCCCGAGCACGGCCACGGCCGGATCGACGTCGCTGCGGCACTGGCGACCGATCTGGCGACCGCCCAGATGGCGCTGCCCGAGGCGCTACCCGAGCCGCCGCCGCCGGATCCCGCGCCGTCGCCCGAGGAGGCCACGCCGCAGGCGCTGCCCGCACCGAGCCCGCAGGCGACACCGTCGCCGCCGGACGACGGCGAGCCGCAGGTCGTCGAACTGCCGGTCGACCGTCCGCCGGGACCGCACACCACGCCTGGCCTGCTTCACCTGGTCGCGGCGGCGTGCGTCGGGATCACGCTGGCAACCTGGTCCGCGGTCGCCAGGCGCCAGGTCTGACCCGTGCGTGCACACGGCCGCTTCCCGGCAGCCGGGTACCCTCGCCGACATCGGGGCGAGTGTGGAGGACGCGTGCGCCGTTGGCTCGTGCTCGCCGTCGTGATGGGCGCGCTGTCGGCATTCGCCGTCGGCGCGGTCGTGGCGCGCGGCCTCGTGCCGTGTGACGTGCTCGAGGCCCAGCCGTCGTGCTACGTCGCGCTGCGGGCCGGCCCGGCCGAGGACGTCATGGGCCTGCTCGACGTGCAGGGGGCGCCTGCCTATGCGACGACGGGCGAGCTGCTGCTGACCACCGTCGCGGTGGACGAGGACCTCGGTCTGCGTGAGTGGCTGGCCGCGAGCATGTCCGCCGGCGTCGAGGCGGTCCCGCGCGAGCAGTTGTTCCCGGTCGGCCGCAACCGTGACGAGGTCGCCGAGTACAACGCCGCGCTGATGGCCGACAGCCAACTCACGGCGACGTTGGCGGCGCTCGACGAACTCGGGTTCGACGTGACGGGCGAGGGCGCGCTGGTCGCGGCGGTCGTCGAGGACGCCGTCACCGACCAGCTCGAGGTCGGCGACGTCATCACCGCCGTCGACGGACGGCCGGTCACCGACAACCGCGGGGTCGTCGATGCCGTCCAGGCCCGGCGGCCCGGTGACCGCATGACGCTGTCGGTCCGCCGTGACGACGGCGAGGAACAGGTCGAGATCGTGCTCGGCGCCGCGGCGGACGACCGGGAGCGGCCCTACGTCGGGGTGCTGCTGTCGACCGACCTGGCGTTGCCCGTCGACGTGCAGATCGACGCCGGGGTCATCGGCGGGCCCTCGGCCGGGCTGATGTTCGCGCTCTCCATCATCGAGATCCTCGGTGCCGACGACCTCACCGGCGGTGCCGTCGTGGCCGGCACGGGCACCCTCGACCGTGACGGCGTGGTCGGGGCCATCGGCGGCATCCGACAGAAGATCCTCGGCGCGACCGAGCGCCAGGACGGCGGGCGGGCCGCCACGGTGTTCCTGGTGCCCAGCGGCAACCTCGAGGAGGCGCAGGGCGCCCCGGTCAGCCGCGACGTCACGCTGGTGCCGGTCGGCACGCTCGACGAGGCGCTGGCGGCCCTCGCGGCGCTGACGGAGGGCCGCGAACCGCTCGGCGCCCTGGCCCTCGAGGGCCGCTGAAGCGGCACGCCGACGCCAGGGCTGACCCGGGCGCCATCACCCAACTGGCCCGGCCGACGGGGGCTGGCTAGCCTCGGTCATCGACCGCGATCGGGCGAATCCGCGGTCGTCGCCGCACCGAACCCTCCGGGGCGCGAGCCGTTGTCAGGCATTCGACGAAAAGGCCGATCGTGGGCGATCTCGTACGGCGACGTCTCGGCACCCTCGTGGTGCTCGGGGTCCTGTTCGTGCTGTTCTCAGCCAACCGCATCGCGGTCCTGGTGACCGACCTGTGGTGGTTCGACGCGCGCGGCTACCGCGAGGTCTTCACGACGGTGCTGTTGACCCGCTTCGCGCTCGGCATCGGGTTCGGGTTGTTCCTGGGCGCGCTGATCGCGGTCAACCTGATGGTGGCCCGTCGCCTGCGGCCGTTCTACATCCCCTC
>JAGXST010000241.1 GCA_018335555.1 Actinomycetota bacterium
CTCGGTGCCGTCGCGGCGGTCACCGCCCGGCTCGTCGGGCGCCGCTTCGGGCTCGGTTGAGTCCGGCTGCGACATCCGGGGCCGTTGGTACGCTGATCGACACATCGAGAGCCCGGTCCGTGGCGCCACCCGTGCGACGAGCCCGAGGTCTCGCGCCCTGGTGCGCCGTCGACGCCCACACCAACGTCGCCGGGCCCGGTCGCACCTTTCCCCGGCTTCGGAGGCTTCATGCTCGGCACCGCGCCGACGACGTCCGTCCCCGCGACGCCCCCACGCGACGCGCGGGCCCCCTACCGGCTCGCCGGCGGGTCGGCGAGCGTGCCGCCCGGCTACTACCCCGCGCTCGAACCGCTGCTGCCGCAGGTCCGCAAGCCGGCCCAGTACGTGGGCGGCGAGCACAACCAGGTCGTCACGCCGTGGCAGTCGGTCGAGACCCGCTGGGCGCTGTGCTACCCGGACACCTACGAGGTCGGCCAGCCCAACCAGGGCATCCAGATCCTGTACGAACTGCTCAACGAGCGCGGCACCGCACTGGCTGAGCGCCTGTACGCCCCCTGGGTCGACCTCGAGGCGCTGATGCGCGAGCACGGCATCCCGGCGTTCACGCTCGAGACGCACCGGCCCCTGTGGGCGTTCGACGTGCTGGGCGTGTCGCTCCCGCACGAACTCGGCCACACCAACCTGCTCAACCTGCTCGACCTCGGCGGCGTGCCCATCCACGCCGACCAGCGCAGCCTCGAGGACCCGATCGTGCTCGTCGGCGGTCACGCCGCCTACAACCCCGAGCCCCTCGCGCCGTTCATCGACGCGGCCGTGATGGGCGACGGTGAACAGGTCACTCTCGAGATCGATGACGCCGTACGGGCCTTCAAGGCCTCAGGCTCGACCGACCGGCGTCAGCTGCTCCGCGAGCTGGCCGGGGTCGAAGGCGTCTACATCCCGGCGTTCTACGCCCCCCGCTACACCGACGACGGACGGCTGAAGGCCACCGTCGCCACCGAGCCCGGGATGCCCGCGATCGTGCCGAAGCGCACCATCCAGGACCTCGAGGAGTGGCAGTACCCCAAGAAGCAACTCGTGCCGATGACCGAGACGGTCCACGAGCGCTTCAGCGTCGAGATCTTCCGTGGCTGTACGCGTGGCTGCCGGTTCTGCCAGGCCGGCATGATCACCCGTCCCGTCCGTGAGCGCCGGCCCGAGACCGTGCAGAAGCTGGTCGAGGAGGGCGTGAAGAACACCGGGTTCGAGGAGGTCGGGCTGCTGTCGCTGTCGTCGGCCGACCACTCCGCCATCGGCCCGATCGCCCGCGACCTCGCCGACACCTACGAGGGCACCGTCACCTCGCTGTCGCTGCCGTCGACCCGCGTCGACGCGTTCAACGTCACCCTGTCCAACGAGCTGTCGCGCAACGGCCGCCGTACCGGGCTGACGTTCGCGCCCGAGGCCGGGTCGGAACGCATGCGCGCCGTCATCAACAAGATGGTCTCCGAGGCGGACCTGCTGCGCACCGCCGAGGTCGCCTTCAGCGAGGGCTGGCGCCACATCAAGCTCTACTTCATGGTCGGCCTGCCCACCGAGACCGACGAGGACGTGCTCGCGATCGCCGACCTCGGCATCAAGACCTACGAGGTCGCGCGCAAGTACGGCCGAGCCAACAAGGTCACGATCTCGGTCGGCGGGTTCGTCCCCAAGCCCCACACGCCGTTCCAGTGGGCGCCGCAGGATTCGCCCGACGAGATCAAGCGCAAGCTCAGCATGATCCGCCACGCCATCAAGGACCACGGCGGACTCAAGCTGCGCACCAACGACCCTGAAGAGGGCGTGATCGAGGGCCTGCTGGCGCGCGGCGACCGCCGGGTCGCGCCCGCGGTCGAGCGCGCGTGGCGGCTCGGTGCACGCTTCGACGGCTGGCACGAGATGCCGACGCTCGGTACCTGGCGGCAGGCGATGGACGAGACCGGGGTGTCACTGGACTGGTTCAGCTACCGCGAGCGCGACGAGAACGAAGCCCTGCCCTGGGACCACCTCGACAGTGGACTCGAGAAGAACTGGTTGTGGGAGGACTGGACCGACGCCCGCTCGGACAAGCAACTCGACGACTGCCGTTGGTCTCCCTGCTACGACTGCGGGGTGTGCCCCGGCCTGTCCATCGAGCACGACACCGGCTACACCGGCGGTTTCCAGCTGCCGGTGCTGCCGTCCGGCCTGGGCGGCAAGGACAGCCTGCCGACCACGCCAGAGCGCTACGCCGCCGGCGGCTAGTGTTTGCATCGAACGCCCGTGCGCTTTCGCACGGGAGGTGACAACCCAACCGCCGGTCACCGGCACGGCACCCGCCGCGCCCCGAGGACCATGACCTGGAGGACCCGTGCAGCAGCAGCGGATCCGCATCCGGTGGACCAAGACCGGTCGCACGCGCTTCGTCTCGGCGCGCGACCTGTCGTCGGTCTGGGAGCGGGCGCTGCGCCGGGTCGACCTCCCGATCGCGTACTCGGAAGGTTTCACCCCGCACGCCAAGGTGTCGTTCCCCGACGCCCTGTCGGTCGGGTACGTCTCCACCGGCGAGTACGCCGAGCTGACGTTCGCCGCCCCGATCGTCCCCGACCGGGACCTCGCGCGGCTGTCCGCGACCCTCCCCGAGGGCATGGACATCACGACCTACCTGGACGTGCCCGACGGTGCGCCGAAGCTGGCGCGCATGCTGCGGGCAACACTCTGGGAGCAGGAATGGCCGACGGCCGACGCCGCCGAACTGGCGGCCCTGCTCCGGCAACGAAGCGATGAACTCCTGGCGGCCGAGCACGCCGAGGTCGTCCGACACCGCCCTGACGGCGACCGGACGATCGACGTGCGACCTGCCGTACTGGCCATCGCCGTTTCGCACGGCGCCGACGACGGTGGATCCACCGCGTCCGGCGCCCGCACCGTCCTACGCGCGGTGCTCCGTAACGACGGCCCCACCGTTCGACCCCACGATCTCCTGGCCGCCCTCGGGCGCAACGACGTCGCCGACCCCGTGACCACCCGTCGGGTGGCACAGGGCGAACACGTGCCGGACGGTCTGCGCGAGGCCCTCAGCGGCCAGGTCGAACCGCTGGTCCTGGATGTCGATGCGGAGGCCGCCTAACCACAAGCGAGCCCCCAAGTGACCGTCTCCAACGATCCACCGACCCCCACCGAACACGAGTCCCCCGACAC
>JAGXST010000242.1 GCA_018335555.1 Actinomycetota bacterium
CAGTACGGCATCTGGGCCATCGTGCGGCCACGATGCAGATAGTGGTTCTTAACGATGACCTCGGTCGCCTCCTTCAGGTTGGCTACTTCGAGGTCCAAGCGTTCTCGGAGCCGGCGAGGCACGTCGTCGACGATCGGCAGCGCAACGGTCATCGGTGTTCCGCCTCCGAAAATCACATCCGTGTCATCACCCGTAGGTGAGAACCCTAGCGTGTCCGGGAGACACGGCAGCGCTGGCTGAACGAACGTGCGGGGGTCACAGTCAGGCAACATCATGGTCGGCGAGGTTACGAACCGACAGTCGCACCGAGGCTGCGAAGTGGCGCGAGGCTGTGGAAGACGCCCCTCTGCGATGCAGGGTGCATGCAATGCGCAACCTGCTCGCCGTCGCACGCACGCAGCAGCGGTCGGTGATCTCGGCGCTGATCCGCACCATCTTCGCCCAACCCGACCGCGACGCGGCCGTCGCCCAGCTCCGCAGCGTGGTCGACCAGCTCGAGCGGCTCGCCCCCACCGTCGCGGAGCGGCTCCAGGCGATGGAGGACGACCTGCTCGCCTACACCGCCTACCCACCGATGCACTCGTCGAAGATCTGGTCCAACAACCCGATATCGGTTAACCGGCCAAAGGGGCCCACTGCCGGCGCAGGGTGCGTCGCGGGCGGGCGGCTCGGGTGGACACTCGAGCGTGCCGGTGAAGGACGGGCCGATGACGGCGCTGGCAGTGGTCGCTACCGAGGGCACCTGGCGGCTTGAGGGTGACTGGTCGGGGATCGGTGCGGCCAACCGGTTCCTCGCCCATCTGGGCACGCGCGGGTTCGCGGCGGCCACGGTCCGGGCCTACGCCTACGACCTGTTGAACTTCGGCCGGTTCTGCAGCGAGCAGGGGCTGGACCTCGCCCAGATCGTGGCGGCGGATGTGTTCGACTGGATCGACTGGCAACTCACACCACCGGGTCGGTCGGGCACGGTGGTCCGGCTCGGCCGGCGCGGTGCTGCGCCCTCGACAGTCAACCGGAGGACCGCCGCGGTCCGGGCGCTGTTCGAGCATCAGCTGATGCTCGGGGAGCTGGAGACGAACCCGGTGCCGGCTCCGCGACGAGGGCAGGGCCTGCGTCCCAAGGCGCGAGGGATGCTGGGCCATCTCGGCCCGGGACGTGCACGCGGGGGCGGGAAGCTGGTCCGCGAACCGCGACGCCTTCCCGAGGCCCTCGACCCCGAGGACATCACCGCGTTCCTGACCGATCTGCACACCCACCGCGACCGGGCCTTGGTGCTGGCGATGCTGCTGGGGGCTTACGTGCCGGCGAGGTCCGCAGGCTGCGGCTGGCGGATGTCGACTTCGGTCGCCGACTGCTCACCGTGATCGGCAAGGGCGAGCGGCAACGGGTCGTCCCGGTCGACCGGACGTTCTTCATCGAGCTCGCCACCTACCTGCGCACCGAGCGGCCGTCGGGGATCCGAACACCGGAGTGCTTCGTGGTGCTGCACGGGCCGACGACGGGCAGCGCGATGACCGAAGCCGGGATGCGAAGCCTGTTCCGTCACCACCGGCAGAGTTCGGGAGCGCTGCGGGTGCGGCCACACCGGCTGCGTCACACCTACGGCACCGAGCTGGCCGCGGCCGGGATCGACCTGCTGGTGCTGCGCGAGCTGATGGGCCACGCCTCGCCCGTGACCACGGCCGGCTACGTGCACCTGTCCGTAGAGCATCTGGCCGCCGAGTACGCCGCCGCCCGGGCGGTGATGGGAAGAGCGTCGCCGTGGCCAGGCACGCCACCGACACCGATCATCCGCTGCTCGCCGGCTACGTCGAACACCTCGCTGCGATCGGAGTTTCGGATCGGGCCGAACGTGAGCGGCTGCGGATCGCGCGGCAGTTCCTCACCGTCCATCCCGACCTGCACGCCTGGATGCGCGACCGCTCGACGGCCGGCTCGCGGAACTCGGCCGCGTCAAGGCGTGGCCGTTGCTGTGCTGGGCCGTCCTCGCCGGACGGGTCAAGGTCGACTTCGATCTGCTGATGGCCAAGGACCTGGGCCACCTCGCCCGCACCGCCGAGACGATCCACGAGCAGGACTATCGGCGGCTGCGGGCCACCGCGGTCGGGCTCGGATGGGCCCCACGCTGGATCGACACCGTGCTTCGTGGCTGCCTGACCCTCATCGTCGCCGCAACCGGACAGCCTCCGGCACGGCTGACGGTCGAGGATCTCGACTACTTCCGCCGCCAGGTCACCGCCAACCCCGTGGGGTCACGCTCCTCGCGGCGGGCCTACCTCGCCCGGCTTCACAGCCTGCAGCAGCTGCTGTTCGGAGCCCGCATCGTCGACCGGCCCCCGACCCGCGGGCCAGCCGCCGCATCGGTTGAGGCACGCCTCGAGGTGATCACCACCGACGAGATCCGCCGCACCATCACCCGCTACGTGAAGACCCGCACCGCGGTGTTGGCGCCGAAGTCGATCGAATCGCTGATCAACGACCTGGTCCCGTTCGGCACTTTCCTCAGCGCCCGGTTTCCCGAACTCGACTCGCTCCGCCAGCTTGAACGCCACCACGTCGAAGCGTTCCTGAACTGGAACGCCACCGAGCGCACCTGGCGCGGCCGCAAGTCCTCCCCACGCAAGGTCTCACCTGCCGTCGTGCACGCCACCGTGCTCAGCGTCCGAAACTTCCTCGACGACATCACCCTGTGGGGCTGGGCCGGGCGGCCCACCCGACGGCTGCTGTTCCCCACCGACGTACCCAAGCTCCCACGCCCGCTCCCGCGGGCGCTGCCCCCCGATGTCGACCGGCAGGTGCTGGCCGCCATCGCCGACATTGACGACCTTCCCGCGCGTGTCGTGCTGATGCTGCTGCGGCAAGCCGGGCTACGGATCGGCGAAGCCCTCGACCTCGAGCTCGACGCCGTCATCGACTTCGGCCCGGCCGGCACCTGGCTGCGGGTCCCGCTCGGCAAGCTCGCCACCGAACGTTCCGTCCCCCTCGACGCCCACACCGTCGCCCTGCTCGACCTCTGGATCGAACAACGCGGCATCCAACGTGCCCTGCCCCACCCGCGTGACGGGCGTCCTACCGACTTCCTGTTCGTCCAGCGAGGACATCGCCTCGGCCAAGTGCGCGTCCGCAACCGGCTCAACGCCGCCGTCGCGGCCACCGGGCTGACCGGGCCCGACGGGACCCCGCTGACCGTCACCCCTCACCAGCTTCGGCACACCTTCGCGACCGAACTCGTCAACGCCGGGATGTCACTCCAAGCGCTGATGGCCCTGCTCGGCCACGTGACCCCCGAGATGACCCTTCGCTACGCGGCGCTCGCCTCACCCACCATCCGCGCGGCCTACGACCACGCCGTCACCACCAGCCGACGACGGCTCCCCATCGTCGTCGCGGGTCGTCCCGCGCCGCCCAGCCGGGTCGAGTGGCTGCACGCCGAGATGCTCAAGACCCGCCTCGCGACCGGCTACTGCAGCCTGCCCGCCGAGGCGCGCGCCTGCCCCTACGCCAACATCTGCGAACACTGCGAGAACTTCATGCCCGCTCCACAGGCGGCCGGGATCCTGCAAGCCCAACTCGCCGACATCCGGCTCCTGCAGACCGACGCGGAACAACGCGGCTGGGAGCACGAGACCCACCGGCACGCCGCCACTATCGAGCGCCTCGAAGATCATCTCGCCGGCCTTGCCCGGCAGCAGCCCTCGGACTCGTCACGCTCTTGACCCGCCCCCCATGGCCGGCTAATCGTACGGCTCAACCGGGAGCTCAAGCGCCGCACCGACGTCGTGCAGATCTTCCCCAACGTCGAGTCCGTCATCCGGCTCGTCGGCGCACTGCTGGTCGAGATCAACGACGAGACGATCGCGGCCGATCGCCGCTACATCGCAGCCGCCTCGGTCGCCGCCCTCCTCGACGACGAGGACCGTCTACCGTCCCTGCCTGCAGCACCCCGCACCTGACAACCGAGACGCACGGTCCTACACCACACCGCGGGACTCAATCCACGTGTCGGCCTCGCGATCTCAGAACTTGCCCGAGATTCTCGACTGGCTGCCCATCGGTTGGCCAACACGTCCCGGCCGCACACGGGCTCCCCTAATGGGTGGGAATCTAAGGATTCTGAGGAATACGCGGGTTAGGCGCTGCTGGCGCACACTTGCTAAGAAACGACTGGACACCGGTTTTCAAGACCGGTGCATTCGTCCGCTCTGCCAACCCTCCGGGAGCCAGGCACGCTACCGAAGCACCCGGCGCGGCGTACGCGTGTCCCCGCGGCCCGCGCGGGGATCCGTTCACCCCTCGGGCGGCGCCAGTTGCAGCCATTCGTAGAACGCTTCGACGTCACCCTCGAGCGCGTAGACGGTCGTGTCCACGGTCGAGAACTGCAGCAGCGACTCGTCGAGTTGCGCCAGGAAGCCGGCCGAACCGCACGACGTCGAGGCGTTGGGGATGGTGCCGCGGAGGTCGGCCAGGTCCACGCGGGCGACGCCGTCCTCGATGCTGACCGACCGCAAGGCGCCTGCGGTCGCGTCGGAGAACCAGCCGCCGTACCCCTCGGCCTGCTCGTCCGCGGTGGGTCCGGCCAGCAATGCCTCCAGTGCGCCCTGGGCCGGCGTGGTCGCGCTGACGCGGCGTTCGACCGGGAAGACCTCGCCGCAGGGGGCGCCGAGCCCGTCGTTGGCGAAGAACACCTCGACCGTCGCCGACTGCTCGTCGGCTGCCTCGGGATCGGGCGACTCCTCCCCGGTCGGCGAGCCATCGGGGTCCGGCGACTCGACATCGCTCGGGGCCGGCGCGGGGGCCGGTCCCGCGTCATCGGGTGCCGCGGGGCTGCAACCGACCGACAGCAGGCCGACGACCACGGCGATCACCAGGCGGCGCATGTACTTCACCCCCACGTCCTGCGACCAGTGTGCACGACCGGGCAGGACACGGACAGAGCCGAATGGGCCCGCTCCGAAGCGCGATCATCGCGCGAACAGCACCTCGCGGCCGAGGTAGGACTGCAGGGCGACAGGCACGACGACGCTGCCGTCCGCGCGCTGGTGGGTCTCGACGAGGGCGATGATGGCGCGCTGGACCGCCAGGGCCGTGCCGTTGAGGGTGTGGACCAGCAGGTTGTCGCCCTCGCGCTGCCGGATCCGGGCCTTGAGTCGGCGGGCCTGGTAGTCGGTGGTGTTCGAACAGGAGGTCACCTCGCGGTAGGCGTCCTGTCCGGGCAGCCAGGCCTCGATGTCGAACTTGCGGGCAGCCGATGCCCCGAGGTCACCGACGGGGATGTCCACCACCTGGGCGTGGACGCCCAGCCCGGTGAAGATCTCCTCCTCGATCGACAGGATCCGTTCGTGCTCGGCGTCGGCGAGGTCGGGGTGCACGAACGAGAACATCTCGACCTTCTCGAACTGGTGCACCCGCAGGATCCCGCGGGTGTCCTTGCCGTGCGTCCCGGCCTCGCGGCGGAAGCAGGGCGAGTAGCCGACGTAGCGGATCGGCAACTGTTCCTCGTCGAGCAACTCGTCCATGTGCAGCGCGGCGAGCGGCACCTCGGACGTGCCGACGAGGTAGAAGTCGTCGTCGCGGGTCATGAAGATCTGCTGCTCGTCGGTGGGCAGGAACCCGGTGCCGTACATGGCCTCCTCGCGCACCAGCACGGGTGGGATCACGGGCACGTGTCCGTGCCGCATGGCCACGTCGATCGCGTAGCGGACCAGCGCGAACTCCAGCAGTGCACCCTCGCCCTTGAGGTAGGCGAACCGCGCACCTGAGACCTTGGCCGCACGGGCGAGGTCGAGCGCGTCGGCCGACTCGAGCAGTTCGACGTGGTCGCGGACCTCGAAGTCGAAGGCCGGCCTCTCACCGAAGGTCCGCAGCACGATCCCGTCGCCCTCGACGCCGTCGGGGGCCTCGGGATGGGGCAGGTTCGGCACCGGCGCGAAGCGGGCGGCGTGCTCGCGCTCGACCTCGGCCAATTGCACCTCGAGGTCGCCGACCCTCGTCTTGAGTGCGCTGGCCGCGTCGATCATGGCCTGCCGCTCGTCGGGGGCCGCCTGGCCGATCGCCTTCGAGGCACTGCGTTGCGCGGCACGCGCCTGGTCGACCTCGGCGACGAGGTTGCGGCGCCGGTCGTCGAGCTCGGCCAGGGCGACGAGGTCGTCCCGGTCGTAGCCGCGGCGGGCGAGGGCGGTGGCGACGGACTCGAAGTCGTCGCGGAGCAGGCGAGGATCGATCATGGGCCAGAGGCTAACCCGTCGTCGCGACCGTCAGCCGCCCGTCGCGGGCGAGCCGGTCGAGCAGACGCGACAGGGCGCTGGCCATCTGCCCCCGTTGCACCTGGCCGGCCGGACCGAAGCGCTGCTCGTCGAGGCCGGCCAGCAGGCCGGCCGCCGCCGCGGCGTCGATGGCTCGTTCGTGGGTGCCCGCGTCGTCGACGAAGGCGTCCGGCATCGCCGGCAGCGGCTCGCCTCCCGCGATGCGGTGGGCGTTGACGAGGAAGGTCGCCAACTGCGCACGCGTCACCGGGCGTGCCGGCTCGAAGCGGCGCTCCCCCACGCCGGCGACGACGCCGAGCGCCGCCAGTTGCTCGATGCGTTCAGCATGCACCGAGTCGCCGAGGTCGTCGAAGGCCGGCATCTCCGGGGCGGGGAGCTCCACACCGGCCAGCTCGAGCGTGCGCGCCACGAAGCTGGCCAGTTGGGCTCGATCCACCGGCGCGCCCGGGGCGAAGGTCGTGGCATCGCGGCCGAACGCGACACCGAGGTGTACGGCGCAGTCGATGCCGCGCTCATGAGCCGTCCCGACCGCGTCGACGAAGCCGGCCGCGGGCACCGACCCGGGCGGGCAGACCGTTCCGACCAGATCGGGCACCGGCGCCCAATCGACGACGTGGTCCCACCGACCGGGTACGGCGGCCCCGACCGGTTGCGGGCCACC
>JAGXST010000243.1 GCA_018335555.1 Actinomycetota bacterium
CGCTCGTCCATGCCGGCGACGGTCTCGCTGAGCGCCGACAGTTGGTCGTCGAGGTCGCGCAACTGTTGCGCCGCCGAGCGGTCGCTGGTCACGCGCTCGACCTGGGTCTCGAGCGCCTCGACCCGTTCGAGCAGTTCGATCTCGGCCCGGGCGCGGGCCGCGAGGTCGGACTCGAGTTGCTCGACGACGGCCGGGTCGACCCCGTCGTCGGGGTCGGAGCAGGCCGCCGCCCCGAGGGCGAGCAGCAGGATCAGGCCGATGATGGTGCGCGTGGGGAACATGGGGCAGCAGCCTACGGCAGGCCGCTGCGACGACCGAGTAGCGTGCCCCGGCCGGTGAGACCGAGGGGTGGCGGTGGTGGACGGGACGGTCGCTGGGGGCACCTTCGACGACGAACTCGAGGCGTTGGGGTTCCGCGCCCAGGGCGAGTCGCGTCGGGGTGGCCGCATGTGGACCCTGCCGTTCAACCGCTATCTGACCTTCATGCTGCACGACTACCACGACAACATCGTGCTGACGTGGTCGTTCGAGCTCGGCGACTACCTGCTCGCCCGCGGCTGGCAGGTCAGCACCACCGACACCTCGACGACCGAGCTGTATCCGCAGCACGACGTGAAGCTGCCGCTGGACGCCGCCGCGCTGCGCGGCGAGATCACGCGCGTGCTCAGCACGCTGCGCCTCGACCTCGGTGACCCCAGCCTGTAGGCCCCCGACCGGCCTGTCGGGTCCGTTCGTGCAGGCTGTGCCCGTGCACCGGCACGACGCGGCCGGACCCTGGTGGTCCACACAGTCCCGACCGAAGGACCCGGACTTGGCCAGCATCGACGGTGCACGCGTCGCCTTCCTCGTCGCCACCGAAGGCGTGGAACAGGTCGAGCTCACCCAACCCTGGCGCGACATCCAGCAGGCCGGTGGGGTGCCCACCCTGGTGTCCATCGAGGACGGTCAGGTGCAGGGTTTCGACCACCTCGACAAGGCCGACACCTTCGATGTCGACCGGGTGGTCGGCCAGGTCGACGTCGACGACTTCGACGCGCTCGTCCTACCCGGCGGCGTCGCCAACCCCGACAACCTGCGCATGCACGACGGGGCCGTGTCGTTCGTGAAGGACTTCGTCGCTTCCGGCAAGCCGGTCGCCGCGATCTGCCACGCGCCCTGGACCCTGATCGAGGCCGGTTGCGTCGAGGGTCGCACGCTGACGTCGTGGCCGAGCCTGCAGACCGACATCCGCAACGCCGGCGGCACCTGGGTCGATGAGCAGGTCGTGGTCGACGACAACGGTGCCGGGCCGCTGATCACCAGCCGCAAGCCCGACGACCTCGAGGCGTTCGCCCGCGAGACCATCGGCCGCATCGAGAAGGCCCGCGGCTGACCAGGGCGCGAGCACGACAGGTAGCCTCGGCGGCCACATCCTGACGAGGACGCCGTGACCGCCCCCGATCCCGACACCACCCCGCACGGCCCCGAGGTCGTGGCGGCGCCCATCGTCGACTGGCGTCGCACGGCCCAGCGGCTGCGTCGGCAGTTGCTCGTCATAGCGGGGCTGGTCGTCGTGGCCTGGCTGGTGCTCGGCCTGACCGGTCCGGGCCTGACGCTGCGCCTGCTCGCCGAGGTGGCCGGCTTCGGGGTGTTCCTGGCATTCCTGGCCGAGGTCGTCGTCGTCGGCGGCTCGGCCGTGCGCGGGCTGTTGCGCGCGGGAGAACGGGGCGAGCGGCTCGCCAGGGCCGACGTCACCCTGTTGCCACCACAGTTGCGTCGCCGCGGGGGCGGGTGTCCGTAGCGTCGACCGGACCGATCAGCCTTCGCGCGGCGGGATCGCCGGCAGGGCCTCGAGTTCCGCTTCGAGTTCGCCGACGTCGAGCACGTTGTCCCAGCGCGCCGCGATCCGGCCGTCCCCACCGACGAGGAACACCCACGGCTCGTTGCCGCCGGTCTCGGTCTGGATCCACTCGGCGGCCGCGGCGTTGAGTTGCCCGTCCTCGAAGCTCTCCCACACCTCGACCATCACGAAGTCCGCACGGTCGGCGTAGCGCTCGCGCAACTCGTCGATCGTGTCGATCAAAGGACCGCAGAAGCGGCTGACGCAGTACACCGGGGTCGAGAAGGCCGCGACGACGGGGCGACCCTGCTCGATCGCGTCGGCGATCGTGGTCCGGTGCAACTCGGGCGTGGGAATCTCGCTGACGTCGGTGACATCCACGGCGCGCGAGTCGAGTGCCCCCGGCGTCGCCGTGCCGGCCTCGACGTCGGCCAGTGTGAGGTTGTCGGTCCGTGGCGCCTCGTCACCGGGCGCGGGGACCTCGGGGTCGGGCAGGACCCGGAAGGTGGTGTGGCCCTCACGGACGGTGCCGTCGTCGAGCTCGGCCGTCACGCGCACGCCCCAGAATCCGGCCCGGTCGAGGTCGAGCCGGGCGGCGTAGACACCGGCACCGTCGCGGCCCATCAGCAGGGTCGGCTGGGTGGCGTCGCCCTCCGGTTCGGCGCCGGGCACCGGGAGGAAGCTGGCCCGGACCTGCTGGGTGAGCTCCGCCTCGCCGCCCGCGTCGTCGCCGAGGTAGCCGAGGTCGAAGGTGACCTCGCCGAACCCGAGCAACTGCTGTTCGGACGTGTAGATCCCGGTGAGCAGGCGTTGATCCTCGCCGACCGACAGGTCGAAGCTCGCGATGGCGATGGCCAGTGCGCGGTCGGTCCCGGCGGAGGTGGGCGGTGCACCGTCGTCGCCGCCCGAACAGGCGGCCGTGAACAGCAGCACGGCGAGGGCGGCGGGCAGCAGGCGGTGACGGATAGGCATGGGCAGGAGTGTAGGAGGCCCGCGCGGCGGCACCGCACGCGGCTTCGGCGGGTTCGGTCGCGGTGTGGCAGCCTGGGTGACGTGCGTCGCTGGTTGTCCGTCCTGGTGCTCCTCGCCGCCTGTACCTCGCAGGCGGGCGGTGGCGTGCCCGCCGCCGACCAGACCGATCCCGACCTCCCGCCGGTGCGGATCGCGAGCGGCGCCGAGACCGAGACCCGGGTGCTGGCCCACACGATGCTCGCGCTGCTCGAGTTGCAGGGACTGTCGGCCGAACTGGCCGCGTTCGGTGACGCCCGGGACTCGCGGCAGGCCCTCGAACTCGGCGATGTCGACCTGCGCACCGGCTACACCGGCGAGGCCTGGCTCGAGACGCTCGAGCGGGCCGACCCGCCCGGCGACCCGCAGGCCAGCTTCGTCGCCGTGCGCGACCACGACGCCGAACAGGGCATCAAGTGGCTGGCGCCGCGGCTGGGTGATGGCGGCCTCGACGCGCCACCTGCCAACGCGACGTTCGCGTTCGTGGTCCTCGGGGGCGACGCGACCGACGACCTGCGTACGATCTCCGACCTGGCCCGGCGCCTGTCCGAGCAGCCGGATGCGCTGGTGTGTGTCGACCAGGAGTTCGGCACCCGGGTCGACGGCCTGCGGGCCGTGCTCGAGGCCTACAGCGTGCGTAGCGGCCGCGAGTTCCTGGCCGCCGATCCCGAGGAGGCCGTGCGCGGTGTCGCGGCCGGGGACTGCCTCGCCGGACTCACCACCGCGACCGACGGGGTCGTGTGGCAGGCCGGGATGCGGCCCCTGATCGACGACCTGCGCGTGTTCCCGGCCTTCGTGCCCCTGCCGCAGATCCGGGTCGACCTGCTCGAGGACCGACCGACGGTCGGCGTCGCCCTCGGCCCGATGGCCGCCCAGCTTACGACGGCGCTGCTCGGGACCTGGAACGCCCGGGTCCTCGCCGGCGAACCGGTCGAGCAGGTGGCAGACGAAGCCGCACGGGAACTGCTCCGCCGCGCCGGCCGCACCCTCCCCGACGCCGAACCGCCGACCTGACCCACCCGCACACGCAAGGGTTGCCGCGTATATGCGGCAATTGGTGCCGGGATGGCCGTTTCGCAGCGCGACGCGGACGGGTTGCCGCGCCCGTGCGGCAAGTGGTGCGGCTGCGCGCGGCGCGGGCGGCGGTGGCCATCCGTTGGCGCGAGGTCACACCGTCGGCGTACGGTGAGGAAATCGAACATACGTTCGGTTCACGTCCCCCGGAAGGGGCGTGATGGACCGGGATCGGGGCGTGGCCCCGCGCACGAGGCGACCATGACCAAGCGCTACCGCGAGAGCATCGAGGAGGTCGAACTGCCAACGACCGGCGACGACGGCGCCGCCGCACCCACCGCGTTCACCTGGCGGGGCAACCGCTACCAGGTGCTGCAGGTGCTCGGCCACTGGCGCGAGGACCCGGGCTGGTGGCGCCGCCCGGACGGTGAACCGGTGCAGATCGAGCAGACCGACCTGTGGCGGGTCGAAGCCGCCAACGGCCGTCCCACCCGTGGCGTGTACGAGGTGGTCCGGCGTGGCGGGACGTGGCGTCTCGACCGCGTCTGGGACTGATGGCGGCCACCCGCCGCTGGTC
>JAGXST010000244.1 GCA_018335555.1 Actinomycetota bacterium
ACGCTGATCAGGTAGCGGGCCTCGAGCACCGGGTTGACCCGTTCGCGGATCATCTTCCCGTCGCGTTCGAACGTGCGGACACCGACGGCGGCACGCCCCTTCGACGGGGTCAACGAGTACAGGAACAGGTCGACCAGCGGCGTCGAGCGCCGCGCGTCCCAGTCCCGCTCCGGTGCCTCGAAGGCGACCTCGGCGGTACCCGACGGCAGGGGCACGGCGGCGCGGAGCCACCGTTCCAGGCTGCGGTCCAGTTCCTCGATCATGCGTTCACACCCCGTAGATCCAGTTGGCGGCGGCCAGGGCCGCCGAGGCACCGGCCAGCGCGGCCGCCGTGACGTACGGCCATGCGACGGTGCGCACCACGGTCCGCTCGCGCCTGACGACCCGCACCACGGGGATCTCGGCGACCGGAGGGATGGGTTTGGGCAGCGTGGCGGCACAGCGCAGACACGTGTGTCCACCCGGGTCGTTCATCTCGCCGCAGTGCCAGCAGTTCTCGGCACCGACGACGGTCGCCCCGGCCGTGCCGGGCAGGCGCCGGCGGGCACGCTTCTGCTGCGCGTCGGGCTCGGGCGGCGGGGCGCGGTTGACCCAGAACAACGGGTAGTCGCAGCGGGGGCAGAACCACGCGGCCGTCGGACGCGGCGCGAGGCCCACGATCGCGAGCCCGCAGCCGGGGCACTCGACCTCGATCTCCTCGACCGGCGATGCCGGCGCCGGCGCGTCGGTGGCGGCGGTGGTGTCACCCATGTCGGCCTCCTTCCCGGGGGCGGTCCGCGGCGACACGCCGCGGCCAGGGTCGAGTTCCACGGTCGGCTCCGGGTCGGTCGCGACCGGCGTCTGTGCCGTCAGGTCGCTCATCACGCCTCCTCTGCCGCCGTCGGGACGAAGACCAGCTCCATGTGCAGGTGGGCCGGCACCTCGTCGCGCACCAGGTCCATCAGTTCACGCTCGCGCAGGTGGCCGCTGGAGCCGACCTGGATGCGCACCACACCGGTGATCTCGCCCGGCTCCTCGTCACCGACGACGCGGCCCGGTTCGTCGATCTCGACCGGCCCGTTGGTCACCGCCTCGAGCAGCACGCGCAGGCCCTCGGTCGTACCACGCAGCCGCAACGTCCGGCCGAGCGCCGCAACGACGCGACGCTGGTGATCGATCCCGAGTTCGGGGTCGAGCACGTCGTAGCCGAGCCAACGCCCCATGTAGATCAGCATGTCGGGCGTGGTGACGGTCGGGTTCGCGGCGAACTCGATCCCGTCCGCACCCGCCCGCAGGGTCTCGCCCAGGCGCTCGAAGATCGTCGTGAAGCGCACCAGCAGGTCGTCGTCGCGCATGCCGACGGGCAACTGCCCCACCAGCCAGCCCGGCGGATACTCCGGCGTCGGCCGCAGCCGCTGCTCGATCCCCACGTTCATCTCACCACCACCTGGGTACGGCCGCTGAGGAACAGCGCCTCGTGGTCGAGCGAGATCAACTCCACTGCGTCGCCGAGCCGGACCCCGTTGCGCAGGTCGAACTCGAACATCGTGACCTCGTCGACCGCAGCCACGCCCTCGACCTCGTCGATGAGGGCGGTGAGCATCACCGAGGTCAGCGACGTGCCGAACTCCCAGCCGAGGCCGCGTGCGCCGCCGTCGAGGGGGCTGAGGAAGCGGGCGACCACCGCGGTGACGCGCTCGCGGACCGCGACCGGCGAGCGGCCCGCCGCGGCACGCACCCGGGCGATCACACTCACACCCTGGTAGTAGGGCGTGGTGACCTGGACCACGGCGCCGAGGGTCCGCCGGGCCTCGAGGTGGTCGCGGACGGTGGCGAACAGGTCCGGCGTGAGGGCGAAGTCGTCGAGGGTGAACGTGTCGGGGTCGCGGTCGCTGGTCGGCACGACCAGCACCTTCACGGGCGCCAGGGGCGTCTCTGGCGGGACGCAACGGGCCCGGGCCACCTTCGGCGAGGACTCGAGGGTGAGCTGTTCGTAGTCGGAGGGGGTGACGGCGCGCTGGCCGGTGCGCAGCGTCCGCGGTCCACGGACCTTGACCTCCTCGAGCGACTCGGGGTCGACCCCACCGCGCGCCGGCGCGAGGTTGGTGACCTGGTCGACGAACGGCACGGCGTGGCGCAGCGAAATCAGGGTGCGGGCGCCGACGTTGCCCGCGGTGCCGCCACCGGTGCGGTAGCGCGCCATACCGACCTGGGCCCCGAACGGCGGGATCGCGCCGTGCTGCACGGACGAGCCGTTGGGGTAGCGCACCTTCGGGCCGAACTCGACCACGCCCTGGCCACCGTCGATCACGACGTGGTGGTCGAACGGACCGGATGCGCTGAAATCGGGCACCTCGGTGTACACGATCCGTTCACCCTGCAGCGTGACGACCACGTCCTCGCCCTCGCTGCGGGGCAGCACGGGGCGGTTGGCGAGGGTGAAGCGCTGGCCCGGCGTGCCGTCGCTGGTTCCGACGACCTCGTCGACCACGGTCCGGGCGTGTTCGGCCATGACCGAGCCGCCCAGGCAACTGACGCCGATGTCGGCGATGGTCGGCGAGGTACGGAACGACGGCTGGTCCTCGCGGGCGGGCAGCAGGCGGATCCGCAGCCAGTGGAAGCGCTGGTTGGCCAGCACCAGCGGCTCGTGCGCGTCGGGAACCACCATGCGGACCGAACCGGTGCGGTTGAGGCCGCCCGTGGTGTCCTCGATGACGTCGACGGCGAGCCAGTGCTCGCCCGACCACACCTCCCAGACCAGCGGGACGTCGTCGGGGTCGACGCCGACGCCGCGGGAGGAGGTCGTGATCCGCAACTCGACCAGTTGCCCGGCCAGCGACACGTCGAAGCCGAGGTTGAGCGCATCGCCCGGCGCCACCGGGTCGGACTGGAAGCAGGTCACCGCGTCGCGGTCGTAGCGGACCTGCTCGATCACGTCGTTGAAGTTGCGGTCGCCCGAGGAGGTCAGCGCGGCATCGAGGTTGGGCTGGATGATGCGCAACTCGTCGAGGGTGGCGAAGACCACGCCACCGCCGTCCGCCGTGGTCACCTCGGTCCCGGTCGGCACGATCACGGGCTCGTCGGTGACGCCGGCGAGCCAGAACGTCAGCCGGGCCTGGGCCGCCGACGCGGCGAACGGGGTGGTCCCGAGCAGGTTGAGAAAGTCGATGTAGAGCCGCTCGGGGACCTGGTTGAGCCGGTAGATGACCTGCTCGCTCATCCACGCGAACAACTCGATCAGCGCGACGCCGGGGTCGGAGACGTTGTGGTTGGTCCACTCGGGCGTCAGCGACGGGATCATCCGCTTGGCCTCGTCCACGAGGTCCTGGAAGCGGCGGTCGTCGAGGTTGGGGACCGGGATGCTCATGCACTACCGCCTTCGTCGCCCTCGCCGGGGATCAGGTAGAAGGGATGGACGAGGTTGCGGCGGTCGTTGGTCGACCGGATCGTGTAGCCGATGTTGATCGTCACGGCACCGAGTCCGGTCTCGTCGGGCCGCACGACGACCTCGTCGATGACCGCGCGCGGTTCCCAGCGCGACATCGCGTCGCGGACGGCGTCCTCCATCAGACCCAGCGTGTTGGCGTTGATCGGCTCGAACAGCAGGTCCCAGATCCCGCACCCGAAGTAGGGCCGCATCGGGCGCTCCCCCGGCGCGGTCGACAGGATCACCCGCATCGACTTCTCGATGTCGGCGGCGCCTCCGTCGAGGGCGATCGAGCCGCTGCTGTCGACGCGCATCGGGAACGAGATCCCGCGCCCGACGAACGACGGCATGTCCAGGTTGCTCACGATCGATCCTCCGAGACCGCATTCGGCCCATCCAAGGGCCGAACAGGGCCGAATCCGCCGCTCATCGTGGCCCCCATCAGTTGATCTGCACGATCGCGCCCTTGACCGTCAGCGGCCCGGACGACTCGACCTTGCCCAACGCACCCTTCATCTCGAATCCGGCCGTGCCCTCGCCCTTGACGTTGACTCCCTTGAGGCTGACGTCGCCGCCCGAGGTCTTGACGTCGATCGCCTGCTGCGCGTCGATCTTGAGTGACGAGCACTTGATGGCCAGGGCACCGTTCTTGCCGAAGGTGATCTCGCTGCCACCGGCCTTGAGCACCATCTCGTTGCCACCGTCGGCCTCGAGCGTGATCTTCTCGTCGGTCAGGTCGAGCTTCGCCTTGCCGCTCTTGGTCTGCATCGTGATCCCGAAGGTCGCGGCCGTGCCGCTGTCCTCGCCGAACACGATCTTGTGACCGGCCACCGACTGCCACAGCCGCTTCTTGACCTTGCCGTTGTCACGCGCGGTGGTGTCGGGATGCTTGTTCTTGCCGCTCCACAGCCCGCCGAGCACGAACGGGAAGCGCGTGTCGCCGCCCTCGAAGCCAACGACGACCTCGTCGCCGATCTCGGGCATGACGTCGAAGCCGTACTGGTTGCCGGCACCCACCGACACCAGGCGGGCCCAGTTGCTCTCGGTGGTGCCACCGAGCGTGGGGAACTTGACCTTGACGCGGCCGAGGTTCTCGTCGTCCTTGAGGTTGGTGACGACGCCGATGACCAGGCTGCCCGCCCACTGCTCGGTGGACGAGCGCGTGTCGGTCGCCTTCTCGGGCCGATGACCCGACGAGTAGAACAGCGTGCGCGTGTCGGACGACTGCGTGAACTCGTGCACGACCTCGGTCAGGTAGTACTTGCCGTCGACCGCACTGCCGAGGTCCTGGAGCTTGAGGTAGGTGCCCGGGCGCAGGTCGGGGTTGCCGTAGGTCTCGCCCTCGAGGGCCAGGCCCGACCCGATCATGGTGCGGGCGACGGCGCCTGCCCTGGTGTCCGCCGAGGCCTTTGCCGGCGTCGGCATCGTGGCGACCTCGAGGTCCTTGCCGAACGCGGTCTTGGCCTTGCCGTAGTTGGTCGTGACGAACGAGGCGTCGGAGTTGAGCAGGGCGCCGGGGCTGCCCACCTTCGACGCCGCACCGGTGAAGACCTCCTGGGTGGCCGGGTTCCAGCCGTGGACCTTGACCGCGCTGGCGACCGGCGTGCCGGTGTAGCGCACCGACACCGACAACAGCGTGTCGTCGGAGGGCTTGAGCGTCACCGGCTGCTCACTGCCCTGCTCACGGAAGTAGAGCTTGCCCTCGGCGACGAACCACTCGAAGCCGATCTCGGCGGCCATCTCGCTCAGGCAGTCGAAGTCGTTGCCGTGCTGGAGCAGGTAGGGCTCCTGCGGGTCGGTGGTCTTGATCTCGGAGGTGGCCAGGCCGTGCCGTCCGGCGATCGCCTTGGCGATGTCGGAGCGCTTCTGCTTGAGATAGGCCTTGAACTCCGAGGCGCTCGCGAGCCGGTGCGAGCTCTCGAGTCCTTCGACGATGATCATGTTGGACTGCTGGGCGCCGAAGCTGCGGAACCCGACCGTGGTGATGTCGCCCTTGAAGATCGTCTTGACCGCGCTGGTGCCCTTGGGCAGTTGGATCTCGAGCGGCTTGCCGACCTGCAGCTTCGCCGTACCGAGCGCGGCGAGGTCGTCGACCATCAGGTGCACGGTGACCTGGCCGGCCCCGTTGAGCGAACTGCTGGCCCGCAGATAGCTCAGGTAGGCGTCGCTGATGTCGAGGGCGGCGCC
>JAGXST010000245.1 GCA_018335555.1 Actinomycetota bacterium
GCCTACTTCACCCTCGACGCAACCGGGTCGTTCTCGCGCGAGATGACCGGTGGGCGCGGGTTCATCGCCCTCGCGGCCATGCTCGTCGGCCGCTACAGCCCGGTCGGCGCGTTCGGCGCCGCGCTGATCTTCGGGTTCGCGGAGGCCCTCGCCGTCTCGCTGCAGTTGCTGCGCGTTCCGGTGCCCTCCGAGGTCCTGCTCACGGCGCCCTACGTGGTCACCATCTTCGTGGTCGCCGGTCTGATCGGTCGCCTGCGTGCCCCGGCGGCGGACGGCCAGCCCTACGAGAAGGAATGACCGGCAACTGGCTGGTCGCCGTCATCGTCCTCGCGCTGCTCGTCTACGTCGGCATGGGCATCCGCGTCGCGTTGCTCCTGCGACGCCAGAGCCCGTCCGGGCCGACCGCCTGGCTCGCCGGCCTGCTCGCGTGGCCGCTCGTGCGTCGCGTCGCTGCGGGCCGGACGGACGAGCAGGGTCCCGCGGACCACTAGCCCTGGCCGGTCAGCCGGCCAGGAAGTCGGCGATGCGGCCGATGCCCTCGGCAAGGTCGTCGTCACCCAGCGCGTACGACAGACGGGCATAGCCGGGCGCCCCGAATCCCTCGCCGGGAACGACGGCGACCTTCGCCTCGTCGAGCAGGACGTCGGCCAACTGCAACGTCGTGTCGACGCGGCGGCCGGCGAGGTCGCGACCCAGCACACCCTCGAACGACGGGAAGACGTAGAACGCACCCTCGGGTTCGACGACCTCGACGCCGTCGATGGCGGAGAGCAACTCGACCGCGATGCGCCGGCGCCGGTCGAAGGCGGCACGCATCTCGGCGACCGCGTCCTGCGGCCCGGTGAGCGCCTCGACCACCGCGAGCTGGGACACGTTGGCGACGTTGGAGGTGATCTGGCTCTGCAGCTTGTTGATGCCCTTGGCGACCTCGAGCGGGGCGATCGACCAGCCGACGCGCCACCCGGTCATGGCATAGGTCTTCGCGACACCGCTGACGACGATGGTCCGGTCGGCGGCCTCGGGCGCGACGACCGGCAGCGAACTGAACGCGGCGTCGCCGTAGACCAGGTGCTGGTAGATCTCGTCGGTGACGACCCAGATGCCGTGCTCGGCGGCCCACCGTCCGACCGCGGCGACCTCGTCGGCCGGATAGACGGCCCCGGTCGGGTTCGACGGTGAGACGAACACCAGCAGCTTCGTCCGACTCGTCCGGTGCTGTTCGAGCAACTCGACACTCGCGCGGAACCCGGTCTCCTTCGTGGTCGCAACGGCGACTGGCACGCCACCGGCGAGCTTGACCTGCTCGGGATAGCTGACCCAGTACGGCGCCGGGATCAGGACCTCGTCGCCCGGGTCGAGCAACGCCATGAACACGTTGTAGAGCGCATGCTTGCCGCCGTTGGTGACGGTCACCCCGGCAGCGTCGGCCTGCAGGCCGCTGTCCGCGGCGGTCTTGGCCACGATCGCCTCGCGCAGCGCCGGCAGCCCCGCGGCGGGGGTGTAGCGGTGACTGGCCGGGTCCTTCACGGCCCGCTGGGCCGCCTCGACGATGTGGTCGGGCGTGGGGAAGTCCGGCTCGCCCGCACCGAAACCGATCACCGGTTCGCCGGCCGCCTTGAGTGCCTTCGCCTTGGCGTCGACGGCCATGGTGGGTGAGGCTTCCATCTCGTCGATGCGGCGGGAGAGGGACACGGGTCACTCGTTTCGTGGGGCAAGGGCGGGTTTCCAGCCTATCGACCCGCTGGTTGGCGCCGTAGCGGGGGAACGGGTTGACTCGTCGGGCTCCCGCGTCGTCGCCGACCGTCACTCCCACGAGGCCCCCATGACCGATCTCGTCCTGCCTGCCGACCTGCTGCCCGCCGACGGGCGCTTCGGCTGCGGTCCTTCGAAGGTCCGACCGCAGGCGCTGGCGCATCTGGCCGAGGTGGGTGACCAGCTACTGGGTACCTCGCACCGCCAGCCCCGGGTCAAGGACCAGGTGCGGCGGCTGCAGCAGGGACTGAACGAACTCTTCGGCGCCCCCGAGGGCTACGAGGTGCTGCTCAGCGTGGGTGGCGCGACCGCCTTCTGGGACGCAGCCGCCTTCGGCCTGGTCGAACGGCGCTCACGCCACTATGTCTTCGGCGAGTTCAGCGGCAAGTTCGCCACCGCCACCGCGGCAGCGCCATGGCTCGAGTCGCCCGACGTGGTCGAGGCGGAGGCCGGTAGTCGGCCACTGCCCTCGCCGGCCGCGGGCTGCGACGTGCAGGCGTTCACCCACAACGAGACCTCCACCGGCGTGATGCAGGACCTGCGACGGGTCGACGACGCGCTGGTGCTCGTCGACGCGACCTCGGGCGCCGGGGGTCTCCCGGTGGATCTCACCCAGACCGACGTCTACTACTTCAGTCTGCAGAAGGGGTTCGCCTCCGAGGGCGGACTGGTCGCGGCGTTCGTCTCCCCGGCGGCTGTCGAACGCATCGGGGAGATCGCCGCGAGCGACCGGTACGTGCCGACGTTCCTCGATCTCGCGACCGCCCTGGACAACAGCCGCAAGCACCAGACCTACAACACGCCCGGTGTCGCCACGATCTTCCTGGCGGCCGAGCAGGTCGACTGGATGAACGACACCTTCGGTGGGCTGGACGGCGTCGTCGCCGAACAACGCAGCAAGGCCGCGGCGATCTACGGCTGGGCCGAATCCCGACCGTGGGCGGCCCCGTTCGTGACCGATCCCGCCGCGCGGTCGCTGGTCGTGGCCACCGTCGACCTCGACGACGCCGTCAGCGCCGACCAGGTCAATGCCGTGCTGCGCGCCAACGGGATCCTCGACACCGACGCCTACCGCAAGCTCGGGCGCAACCAGTTGCGGGTCGGGATGTTCGCCGCCGTCGACCGCGCCGACATCGAGGCGTACACCGCGTGCGTCGACCACGTCGTGGAACGTCTGGCCGGCTGACGTCGCCTCAGGCCGCGAACCAGTCCGGCAGCGCGTCGGGATCGACGAAGGCGTCGAGTCCGAGGACGGTTGCCGCCGCGGCGATGACGGCCCAGACCACGAGCCCCGCCGTCAGCCACAGCGAGGTCCGCCGCCGGTCGGAACCGGCGG